>NZ_JBJFHN010000131.1:0-6515 GCF_051893655.1 Porcipelethomonas sp.
TTCTTGAATTGCTGCAGAAAAATGCAAGGCAGAAGGCATCAGCTATTTCTGATGGTGTACATCTTTCCGTTTCAGCGGTAATTGAAAGAATACACAAAATGGAAAAAGACGGAATTATCAAGAATTTTACTGTGACACTGGATACCAAAAAGCTGGGGTATGATATCAGTGCCTATGTTGGAGTAACTCTTGAGCATCCCAATTTTTACAATGGTTTTATAGAGGTAATTAACGTTATGCCGTCTGTTATTTCGTGCAGTTATATTACCGGAGATTTTGATTTTATGCTGAAGGTTATGACGGATACTACAGAAGGACTTGAAAAAATACACAGGGAAATTAAAACAATTAAAGGTGTTATGTCTATTAAAACATTTTTTGTACTTTCAAATGTAAAAGATAATATCAATTTGCCTAAAAATATATTTGAAAAGAAGCAATAGATATAATCCGTTGATTTACTTGTCTTATAAAGATCATTCTTGGTGGATTCGGAATAATCTGCGGGACAGGAATTTTTAGTAAAGGGTGATCAACTGTGACATATACGGATATTCCGGAGGTAAAATTAAGCGATTATATTCCGGAAGATAAATTCAGAACGATTTTGTCAGATCAGAGAAAATTGCCGAAGGGTGCAACTGAAATCAGTGTCAGAATGGATTTTCGCAAAAATTCATATGTGGTTGACAGCGGATGCTTAGCAGAATGCTTTAGGGGTAATGTTTCCGTACATGGACTTGTTACTCCGGGAGAAAAGCTTACTAATGAACTGAGTGAAAAGAATATAAAGCGTTCTGACGTGGAAATTGCTCTGAATGAATGGGATAAGGAGAGATTTATGCTGATATTCAGACAGTCCGATGGGACAGAGGAACCTATTTATTTCGTTAAAACTCAGGATATTATAAGTCTTTTGACAAATTGTCTGAATCCTAATTTGTAATGTTGTTTAACTTGTCATGTTTAATATATGAGGGACGCTTTTATAAAGGCGTCCCTCAAACTGTAGAAAAACTTAAATTTAAAGTAAATCAGGGGACGCTTTCACTTGCAAAGCGTCCCCGCTTCCAAAACAGTCCGATGGACTGTTTTTGGAATTCACCTCCGTAAATGCACTTCTAAGGTACAGGAATTTCGCCGTCCGCAGACGGCAGTCAGGGTGCTGCCTTTGGAAACCGCAGGCTTTTAAATAGGCTTGACCAAAATTTTTAAATTAAATATCATTTTCAGTGACGCTTTTATAAAGTCGTCACTTGTTAAAAGAATTTTGGAAATGTAAAAAAAGGAAATATTGGGTTTCTTGACATAGTTTAAACAATATGATATAATAAACGTTGTTTATGTAAGTTAATGTGACCTGATTTTCGGGTTTTGCAAATTATGGAGGAAAAAATGCAGGAACAGAAAAATGAAAAAAATTCCGACAAGGAAAAAAATGTAAATATACTGTCCGGAAAAAGTTTGTTTTGCTATCTGAAAAAATTACTTATACCTTGGCTTATTGCAGCTGTTGTTATTGTTGCAGCAGTGTTTGGAACCAATCTTGTGGGACAAATTATTAATGGGGATATTACCACATATATTAACTTTGGGTATGATGGAGTAGAAGCAGGACTTGATCCAACTGGAAATAAACTTGATATTGATCAGCTGAAATCAAAAGATATTATTTCTGAATCGCTTACGGAATTAAATATCAAGGACGCTGATGTTGATGCTATTTACTCAAATATTACTGTTTCAGGTATAGTTCCATCAGATGTTATTGACAGGATTACGGCATATACGCCAGTATACAGCAGCGAAGATATAGTTTCGTCAAAAAATATACAGGATACTTCATATTATCCTACACAGTATTCTATTAGTATAAACTGCCGTAAAGCTGACCTGAGTCAAAGCGAATGTGAAAAGCTTTTAAATAAAATGACTGAAAAGTATGAAGAGTTTTTCTTTGATTCTTATGGATATAATAAATCTCTGGAAAATGCTGTCAGATCAATAGATTACAGCGAATATGATTACGTTGATGCTATAACTGTTTTTGATACTTCACTGGAGTCGCTTCAAAATTATATTAATGAGCTGTCTGAAAAGGATACAATTCGTTTTCGATCTGAAGCAAGCGGATATACTTTTGCTGATCTTTCAAAATCTATAGATGTGATAAGAAATGAGGATCTGGACTGGATTTCTTCATATATCACTCTGCACAATGTTACTAAGGATAAGAAAAATCTTATTGCAAATTATAAGTTTAAAATAGAAGAATATGGAAGAACAAAGAAAATTTATGACGAAAAGTTAAAATCCATTGAAAATACTATAAATGGTTATGAAAAGAATTCTATTCTGATATTCGGAAATGCAACTGACGGAACTAATGCTGCACTTAATCAGTCATCTGATACATATGATAATCTTATAACAGAAAAGGTCAGAACACAGACTAATCTTTCTGCAACAGAACAGAAAATATCCCTTTATCAGGAACGTATTAAATCTCTGGAAAGCGGCAAATCAACGTCCGGTTCTGAAAAGATTGTTGAAGAAAATTTTTCAAAAATCAGTGATAAAATAGATACTTTGATTGATTCAGTAAATACTACAGCAACAGACTATTATGAAGAAGTATTATTTGCAAATGCGTTTAAGGTGATTTCTCCCGCCTCAGCATCCGCATCAAGCATAATTAAAACAGCAGTTTCAGAGTCAGAAAAACTGATTGTTGCTCTGGAGCTTCTGGCTGCTGCAATTTATATAGCTGCTGCAACTGTTTTAGTATTTATTCCTGAAGAATCCAAACAGAAAATTAGTATGAAAAAAAACAAATCAGGCAAAAAGAATAAAAAGAAAAAATAAGAAGGGAGGTTTTAAAATGGATAATGAAAAAAATATAAGTGTTGTACTTAAACAGCAGGAGGATTCATCTGATGAAGCTACTTTATCTTTAAGTACAATATTTCGTCAGTTAAGAAAATATCTGCTTATCTGGATTGTTCTGGCTGTAGTTGCTGGTATGCTTACTGTAAGCAGTGTGCTTTTGTTTAATAATAATGTATCAGTTAGTGAAATAACAGCTCTTGTAAGCTTTAATTATTCCGGAATAGAATCCGGTCTTGCACCAGACGGAGGAAAGTTTGATGTTAATAAAATAAAATCTCCTAATGTAATAGAATCTGCTTTGATTGAACTGGACGAGCCTGTAAGCATGTCTGAAAATATCAGACGAAATATTTCAATAAAGGGAATTATTCCAGATGAAGCAATGGATAAAATTTCTTTGTATCAGAGTGTTTATTCAAAAGGCGGAAATGCCGCACTTGATGCTGTAAATGCACTTCTTGAAATCGGATATTATCCGTCATATTATGTGATTAATTTTAATTACAGTGATGCAGGAATTGATTTGGATGACGGTAAAAAAATACTTGATGAAATACTGGAATCCTATCAGGAATATTTTTTCCGTACATACGGTTATAATGAATCTTTAGGCAATTCAGTTGTTGCAGTAGATTATAAGGACTATGATTATCCGGAAGCTATTGATGTATTTAATACCACACTGGACTCTCTTACTCAATATGTTCAAAAACTTGAAAGCAATGATACTACAAATTTCAGATCAAATAATACGGGATATTCATTCAGCGATTTGCTTTCAACTATTGATACTGTCAAATCAGCGGATCTGGATTCATTATCATCATATATTACTATTAATAATATTACTAATGACAAAGAAATGTTGCTTACATATTATCAATATAGAATTGAAGAGCTTGAACGTAATCAGAACGTTGCAGAGGCAAAACTTGAATCTATTACTAATTCAATAAATGAATATGAGAAGGATACGCTTTTGGTATTCGGCAACGGTACTGAAAACAGTGAAACATCTTATCAGCAGGCGTCTGAAAAATATGATGAGCTTATAAATCAAAAAATTGAAGTTCAGGATAATGTTTCAAGATGCAGACAGCGTATTGAATATTATAATGATCGTTTGGACGCACTTAAAAATAATACAAGTTCAACATCTGCAAATATAGAAAATGTTGAAGAACGTTTAAGTAATTTATATGATAAAATTCAGAATCTTATTGATATAACAAATGAAACAGTTGATGAATATTATGAAACAGTTACATTTGCTCATGCGTATAATATCTTAGTTCCTGCAACTGGTGATGTTCCGCAGATTTCAATTGGCAATATCGCTATGCCTCTGATTATTATAGAAGGTGTACTGTTTGTAATTTATTTGGGAATTGTTTTTATTACTTCAATTTCAATTGATTTTAAAACACATAAAGAAAATGCAGCCCGTAAAAAGGCTCAGGAGGCTGCTGACAAGTCAGAGAATATGGAATAATTATTGATCAGGGTATGTCTTTATGATGTACCCTGATTTATTTTAACTAAAATTGTACATAAATACTTGACATTTGTGATGAAATCATGTACAATATGAATATCAGAATTTATACTGTATATTTAAAAGGGGGAAATCCAATGAACTTGAAGAAAAAAATTTTATCATTGGTTACTGCTGCTGCATGCGCATTATCTTGTGCTGTATTGGTAAGCAATGATATATCCGATCAATTTACTGCTGATGCTGCAGAACTGACCGGATTGTCTGCATTTGATATTACATCTCAGATGCAGATAGGCTGGAATCTGGGTAATTCACTTGATGCTACAAATGACGGTCTGACTATTGATTCATCACCTAAAAAATTTGTAACATCATGGGGAAATCCTGAACCAACTAAGGAACTTATTGAAACAGTTAAAAACGGCGGATTCAATACAATAAGAATTCCTACAACATGGTATCAGCATCTGTATCTGGATGAAGCAACCAATACATATAAGATTGATGACACATGGATGGCATATGTAAAACAATTTGTTGACTATGCTTATGAGATGGATATGTTCGTAATTCTTAATATACATCATGAGGATTGGATAAATGTGGCTCAGTTCACTGATGAAACATATGCAGAAGCATCAAAGAAACTCACAGATATCTGGACTCGTTTGTCTGAAGAATTCAAAGATTATGATCAGCATTTGATTTTTGAAGGTATGAATGAACCTCGTGAAACGAATAATCCAAATAACAGTCAATGGGGAGATGGTGATACTAATTCCTGGAATTATATCAACAGGCTTAATGCAGTATTTGTTAATACTGTAAGAAGTCAGGGTTCTGATTATAATAAAGAACGTTTACTGATGCTTCCTGGTTATCATGCCGGAAACAGCGTTTCGACAGTTAATGCTATTGAAGTTCCTGAAGGTGCAGGCAATGTAGCACTTTCTGTTCATGCTTACAATCCTTATTTCTTCTGCATGGATACAAGTAATATGGCAAATCATTCTTACCCTGGTGCAAGCGGTTATGGCAGTGACTACAAAACTGAACTTCAGTCTATGTTTAGCAGCTATAAAAGCATTATACAGAGTAAGGGAGTTCCGATTGTAATGGGCGAATTCAGTGCGTCAGACTTTAACAATACTGAATCTCGTGTAAACTGGGCTAAGGATTATTTATCAATGGCTAAGGATGCAGGAATTCCATGTGTTCTCTGGGATAACAATGTTCCTTATGATGAAAGCAAAGGCGATAACGGTGAAGCACACGGTTATGTTTACAGACTTACAAATACATGGTATCCTAATTCTGCACCTGTAATTGAAGCAATGATGGAAACAGTCGGAGTTACCAATTATACTCTTCCGGAATACAAAGAATATGTAGCTCCTGAATTCTCATGGGATAATATTCAAATAGGTGATGACTGGAAACAGCTTTACTATTATGAATCAGGTAAAACTCTGGCGGCATGGGATAATGATGCGGTTTCTGGCTGGCAGCAGTATATGAATGAAGATTATATGTTTGCTATGATAGTTGATGCTTCTCTCGAACCTGGATTAGTTACTCAAACAAGTACTGGATCAGGCGGATGGTATTATGTGCTTTCCGATAATGACTTGAATTCTGATTTTGTATTGTATTATACTTATGATGATATTATAAAGGTACTTGATAGTAATTCTGATTCTATTGACAAAGTAAATAATTTTTATGTAAGTGCAAGATTTAAAGAAACCACTATTTACGGATTATATGCTGTTCCTGTAAACAGTCAGCAGCCGACTACAGAACCAACTACTACAGAACCAGCTACTACGGAGGAATCAACAACAGAGCCGATTATCACAAATAAAGCCGGAGATGTTAATCTTGATGATGACATTTCAGTTGCAGATGTTGTATTGCTTCAAAAGTTCCTTGTTAAGGCAGAAACTCTTAATGCTTCTCAGATTGAAAATGCAGATTTAGACGGAAACGAAGTAGTAAACTGTATTGATCTTATCGCTCTTAGAAGATACTTTTGCTTGGATGTATCTTTAGAAGATATACTCAATTAGACTGTCCAATAAAGTGCTGTCTTAGAAGATACTCTGCTTGGAGGTATATTTAGAAAACT
>NZ_JBJFHN010000132.1:0-6454 GCF_051893655.1 Porcipelethomonas sp.
AATCAATAAAATTAAAAACGAAATAAAAGTTTTTTTGCTTACTTTTTTTTCAAAAAAAGTAAGTTACTGTTCAGAAACGATACGGCTTAAGCATTCCACATCCTTACTGTTGACCTGACCGTCACCGTCAATATCGGCAAGATAAACGGCTTCTTCATCAAGTTCTGTTTTACCATCAATATACTGATTCAGCATTATCAGGTCAAAAATATCCCTTGCACCGCTTTTGTCAATATCCCCCGGAAGCTCATAAATATCAGGCTTTGAAACATTAACTTCAAAGGTTTTGTAAATTCCGCTGTAGCCTACTTTTACCTCCTGAACCCCCTCATACTGAGGATTATATCCGCTTATTGAATAGTCTGTTATCTCATTTTTGGTATTGTTGTCAAAATATGCGTAAACTATAAGTCCTTTTGTATTTAATTCCTGCCCCAGAACATATTCAGTCTTATCAGGATTATTTGTGATTTTAATATCAATAAGTGACTTTTCGCTTACTTCAACTGTAAAAGTATCCTTAAATCCCTGATATTCAACTTCTATAGTTTTTATACCGGGAGTCTTTGAAAATCCTTCTGTATTGTTAAGATAGTAATCTGTAATTTCAGACTTTGTGTTGTTGTCATAGCTGCCGATTACTTTCAGTCCGGCAGGAGAAAATCCCTCCCCAAGCTTATAGACAGTCTTTTCCGGACCGCTTTCAACTTTAATTCCGGTAAGCTTTTTTTCTTCTACAGTAACTCTGAATGACGCAGTTTTTTCCATGTATGTTATTGTTACACTATGACTTCCCGGAACAGATTCAAATCCGCTTACAGTAAAGTCAGTTATAACCTCTTCACTTCCGTCACTGTATTTTCCCTTGACCTCAATTCCGCTCAAATCAAGACGTTCTCCCTCAATATATGTAACCTTTTCAGGTCTGGAGGAAATGTAAATACTTACCAGAGCTGCACCTTCAAGCTCCTGTTCGCTTATTCTTTCAGCAAAATCAAGGGTACACCAGCCTATTTTTCCGTCTGAAACCGTCTTGCCCCACAGATATCCGTCACTTTCACAGGTTGCATTTACTGTTATCTGAGTACCATATTCCAGAGTTCCGACCTTACTGTAATTAAGTCCCGGACCTGATTTTAAATCCACTCCGTCTTTGGCAGTTATTTTCCAGTTTTCAGACAGATTTTCTGTTATATCCGGATCCTCTTCCTTGTCCGGATCAGGATCAGGGTCTGGATCTGGATCAATTTCAGGATCCGGTGAATCATCATCATAGCCTATAGGTCCCCCTGCCATGTATTTACAGTATTCAAGAGTACACCAGTGCTCTGCTCCGTCATATTCAGTTTTGCCCCAGAGAGTACCGTCTCCTGACGTCTTTTTTTCGGTTATGGCAAAAATAGTATTCATGCTCATAAATCCGGTTTTTTCAGAGTTTACATCAGCACTTTTTCTGAGATTTATTCCATTGTCTGAATTTACTCTCCATACTTCATGTATATAGTCATTTCTGTCGGACAGGAACAGTCCTGCTTCCTTCTGGCGTCTGTTAACAAGTCCCTGTACAACACTTCCTCCGGCTTTTCTCCATTCTCCGAAAGCTTTTTCGATTTCAAGAAAGCTGTAATTTTCCGAGCCGTTTATAAGATATGTTTTAAGATCAAATTCATCATAAACTCCCCATATATTACCCAGATTATATGTCATACTTACCAATGCATCAAACTGATTTTGTTTTAAGTCTATATTATATTTATCTGCAAATTTATTTACATAGCCTTCATATGTTGTAAGAGCATCTTCAAGAAGAGCCTCTGCCTCTTCTTCTGTAATACCATCGGGGTATTCGTCCTCACCGACTCCCGTTCCATATCCTATAGTCCACTGACTGTAATCCCAGTATTTATATTTTGAAAATCCCTCACACTCTTTTATAAGGTCAAGGCATTCCTGACTGGCTTTCATATTTCCTGATGCTTCTGCATTAAACACAGGAATAACCATAACAAATGTCAGAAAAAAGCAAAGAAATTTTTTTAACTGTTTTTTCAAATTGCTCCTCCCTTTCTGTTTTGTTTCATGATATAATTTACAACGCCGTCACTGTCAGATAAATTTATAATATTGTTATAATCTATATCTGCATTTATCACATATTTATTATTTATAGGATATAATTCCCGGCTTATATTATATTTATTAATTGCCACAGCGTCCGCAGCGGTAGTTTCACCGTCACCGTTAGCATCTCCCCAGATATAATCCTGCATAATTTCTATTTCTGAATCAACAGTATCAAAAGCTATTTCCTCAAATTTTTCATTTCCCATTGAAGAGTAGCCTATATAAAGTCCGGTTTTAGTTCCTGTTTCTGCATTTTTTGTTCTGAATTTAAGTTTTGCAAGTTCTCCCGAAACGTTCGCATCCTCGCTGTCAGACCACACTATTCTTACGCAGTCGTCAGAATACTCCCCATTGCAGTAAAAATTACCGTAATTTAAAGCACTGCCCATTGAAGCGTCCTCAAAAGAAAGCTTCTTTGGATCAAAAAATATTTCAAAGGAAAAAGCACTGACAGAAATTTTTTCATTAACGTTTAAAGAAACTGTTGTTTCTGCATTTTCCTGAGCGTAACCGCACTGGAGTGAAATTTCCGGAAGTTTTTTCTTTGCCGATACTGAAAAAAGGTTTAAAGACAAAACCACAGTCAATACTGCAGCTGTCAATACTGCTGTTTTTTTCTTTAACATCATATCGTCTCCGTTAAGTTATAATTTCTCAACTTATATTTTAACAAACTTGAAAGTGCAAAATGTGAACTTTTTATTAACAAACTTACATATTCTGTGTTTTTGTGCAAATTTTACAAAGTTTTGGTCATGCTTTTTCAAAAGACTAAAGGGACGCTTTGCAAGTGAAAACGTCCCTTTATTTTGTTATGGCAAACTAAAAAGAAAAAGATTATTCTTCTGTTTCTTCTTCGTCCGGTTCCGGATTCTCTTCTGCGGTACTGTTTTCCAGAGCTTCCGCTTCAGCATTTTTTATATCTTCTGCAATTTCTTCTTCAGACGGCTGTTCAACTTCTTCAACCTCTGCCTCATCGTCATGTTCAGTTCTTGTAAAGGATACTACACTGTTATCCTCAGAAACCTTCATAACCCTTACGCCTGCAGCATATCTTCCCATTATTCTTACATCACTGCATCTGATTCTTATAACTACACCATCTGTTGAAATAAGAATAATATCATCTGTTTCGTCAACAACCTTGATTCCGCAGACATATCCCTTTTCTTTTCCGGTTTTGTAGTTTTTAAGACCAAGACCGCCTCTGTTCTGGATTTTATAAGCGTCCAGCTGAGTTCTTCTTCCAAAGCCCTTGTCTGTAACGGTCAGGAGAGATGCTCCTTCTCTGACTCTTGCCATAGATACTACATAATCTCCGTCCTTTAATTTTATAGCTCTGACACCATGAGCAGAACGTGACATAGCTCTGATTTTTTCTTCTTCAAGCCTTATTGCCATACCATTTCTTGTTGCCACAAAAAGCTGTGCACTGCCGTCAGTCATTCTTACTCCGGCAATTTCGTCACCCTCGTCCAGTCCTATTGCTATAAGACCGTTCTTTCTGACATTTTTGTATGCTGAAAGAGAAGTTCTTTTGATTTTGCCGTTTTTAGTAACCATTACTATATATTTTCCCTCATCAAAGTCCGAGGTTTTTATCATTGCGGCAATTTTTTCATCTTCTGCCAGAGGAAGAAGATTTACAGCATTTAATCCTCTTGATGCCTTTGAGCCTTCCGGTACTTCATAGCACTTAAGCTTATACATGATTCCCTTGTTTGAAATAAACAAAATATTATCATGAGTTGAGCATACAAACATTTCGCTTACATAATCTTCTTCACGCTGTTTCATTCCTGAAACGCCCTTTCCTCCCCTTTTCTGGGTTTTATAAGCGTCTACAGGCATTCTCTTGATATATCCTATATTTGTATATGCTACAACACAGTCTTCAACCGGAATAAGGTCTTCTATATCAACCTCTCCGCTTACTGTTTCGATCTGTGTTCTTCTTTCATCATTATATTTTCTCTTGATTTCAGCAAGTTCATCTCTGATAATACGGTGAACCTTGTTTTCATCAGCAAGTATTTCTTCAAGCTCTGCGATTTTTTTATGCAGCTCATCCAACTCATCTAAAATCTTCTGTCTTTCAAGACCGGTAAGCTTGCCCAGAGTCATCTGAACTATAGCTTCTGCCTGAATTTCTGTAAGACCGAATCTGTCCTGCAATCTTTGTTTTGAATGAGGAATATTTTCAGAAGTTTTACATATTTCAACTACTTCATCAATGTTATCCGTAGCAATAACCAAGCCTTCTAAAATATGTGCTCTGTTTTTTGCCTTTTTCAGGTCATATTCAGTACGGCGTCTTATAACCTCAACCTGGAACTTGATATATTCCTCAATAGTCTGCTTCAAGGTCAATACCTTAGGTTCGCCGTTTACAAGGGCTAACATATTCACTCCTACAGTATCCTGAAGCTGAGTATAGGTAAAAAGCTTATTTAAAACTATCTGGGGAATAGCATCTTTTTTAAGTTCGACTACTATTCTCATTCCCTCTCGTCCGGATTCATCACGGATAAAGTGAATACCGTCAATACGCTTTTCCTTTACAAGATTCGCCATTGACTCTATAAGTCTTGCCTTATTTACCATATAAGGTATCTCATGGACTATAATACACTGTCTGCCCTTAATTTCCTCAATAGAAGTTTTAGCTCTTAATATAATTTTACCCTTGCCGGTAGCGTATGCCGCACGGATTCCGGCACGTCCCATAATAATTCCCCCTGTAGGGAAATCAGGACCTTTTACATACTGCATTATTTCTTCAAGAGTGCAGTCAGGATTTTCCATAACAAGGTCAATAGCGTCTATTACCTCTCCCAGATTATGAGACGGTATATTTGTTGCCATACCTACTGCGATACCGGTAACACCGTTTACCAAAAGATTCGGGAAACGGCTTGGCAGAACTACAGGTTCTTTAAGTTTGTCGTCATAGTTTGTGGTATATGGGATAGTATCCTTGCCGATATCTGTCAGCATTTCTCCGGCAATTTTCGACATTCTCGCTTCTGTATAACGGTATGCAGCCGGAGGGTCGCCGTCCACAGAACCGAAGTTTCCGTGACCGTCAATAAGCGGATATCTCAGGGAAAATTTCTGTGCCATACGCACCAGTGCATCATAAACAGATGCGTCGCCGTGAGGATGATATTTACCCAGAACCTCTCCGACTGTATAGGCGCATTTTCTGTAGGGCTTGTCGGCAGTATTTCCGGCATCGTTCATAGTGTAAATAATACGCCTGTGAACCGGTTTCATACCGTCCCTGACGTCCGGCAGCGCTCTTGCAACAATTACAGACATCGAGTATTCAAGGAAAGATTTTCGCATTTCCTTGTCAATATCAACGTCTTTTACTTTTGAATTGTCATTATACATTTTCAAACTTCCTTTATTTATTTACTTCGCAGATAAAATTCTTATAAAGCTGATTTCCGAAATGCAGATTCATAAGGGTTATTTCCTCTTCCGTAAAATCCTTTTTAGGAATAACATAAAACATGGATTTTTTTATATAAACTATGAAAAAATCTTTTCTTTCAACAACCTTTACAGAATTGTTTAAATATATTTCAGTTTCTGCAATTTCTTCCTTTTCAGGCATATCTCCGAATACTTCTTCATATTCTTCAGGGGTTTTTTCTTCCTGTTCCTCAGGCTCTAAAACCGTACCGATAAGCATTTTGTCGGGGTATAATGTCATAACATAAACATCATTTTCAATACCCTTTATGGATTCCATAAGGTTTCTTTTAAGCTTTTTCGGATTGTACCAGTTTACACCAATAAGTGCCAGACAGACAAATATCAGTACATATCCGATTGTTGATCCTTCCCCTAAAACAATATTCACAACATTTAAAATTGCTGCAATTAACAGTATCACAGACATTATCATATTTCTGGGATATACAAACTTTTTCTGAAAAACTGTAAACGCTTCCCCGAACATCTCATAGGGAATCGAATACCTTTTCTTTACTAATATCTCTTCGTCCATTCATTTTCCTTTCTCCAGCCTTTTGAAAAAGGCTGGGCGAAAACTTTTATTTCGCTTTTACTTTACTGATTTATTTTATATAAGGCTCGACCTCTTACTTTTTGAAAAAAGTAAGACAAAAACTTTTAAACGTGGCTTTCTTTTATTCGTTCCTTTAAATAAGGCTCGATAAGTTACTAAACTGAACCTTAAAAGGAAAAATTTGAAAAAAAGTAGGAAAAAATTTTTAAACGTGGCTTTCTTTTATTCGTTCCCTTAAATAAGGCTCGACAGCTTACTTTGTAGGGGCGAGCATTGCTCGCCCTTCTTTTA
>NZ_JBJFHN010000133.1:0-6272 GCF_051893655.1 Porcipelethomonas sp.
ATACTCAATTAGACTGTCCAATAAAGTGCTGTCTTAGAAGATACTCTGCTTGGATGTATATTTAGAAAACTGAATATGATAAGTCAGTAACTTCATAAAAATATTTTCTTGTAAATACCCCTGATTTTTAACTAAAATCAGGGGCAATTTTTTAATGTGCAGGGAATATATATCTTTTAAACTGTCAGACTGGATTTATTAAATGCTTCCTTAAATATCTTTATTTCCATTTGCCGGATTATCTAAAACTTTACCGTTTTCAGAAAAACGTGAACCATGGCATGGACAGTCCCATGAACGCTCCGCACTGTTCCATTTTAAAGCACAGCCCATATGAGGACATCGCTTATTGGAAATGGTCAGCAGATTCATTAAAGCTTCAATGCCGTTTATAAAAAGCTGAGGTTTTAAAATATTTCTTGAAGGACTGAAAATTTTTGCCGCTTCATTATTTTTACCTGAAATTAACTCGCTCAGAATCATAGCCGACAGCATTGCTCCAGTCATGCCCCATTTGTTAAAACCGCATGCAGTATACATATCCGGAGTGTTTGAAGAATAATTTCCGATATATGGCATTCCGTCAAGACTCATACAGTCCTGAGCAGCCCAGAAATATTTTACATCAGAATTCGGGTAGAATTTCTTTGCTGCAATGCGAAGCGTATCCCAGCCGCTGGTTTTTTTGCCGGTACGGTGTCCGTTTCCGCCCAAAAGCAAAAAATTATTATAGTTTCTGAAAGAAAAACCTGTCCGGCTTTCGTCAACATACATGCCATTTAGTTTGTCAGCATTATCCAGTGCTATAACATATGATCTGTGCTGGTAAAGTTTAAGAAAATAACTGCCATGCTTGTTTATAAAGGGAAAATGCGTTGTAACAATAACTTTATCAAATTTAATTCTGGCTTTATCTGTAACAGCAGTATGCTCTTTCATTTCACGTATAAAAGTATTTTCATATATATTAAGATCAGCTGCAATTGCTGAAATGAATTTAAGCGGATTAAACTGTGCCTGATCAGGAAATCTGACTGCTCCGGCTGTTTTAAACGGCAGCTCAGGATTTTCACAGAATTCAGCATTATATCCGATTTTTTCAAGAGCTGAAAGCTCTTGTTCCAGTATGCGTCTGTCGTCAACTGAATAAACATAGTTATCCTTGAGTTCGTAACAGCAATCAATATGTTGGCATAACTCGTTATACTTTTCAAATGCAGCTTTATTGGCATTAAGATATATGGCAGCTGTTTCAGTACCAAAGCTATTTAAAAGCTTATGATATATAAGTCCATGCTGAAATGTTATTTTAGCAGTAGTATTGCTGGTGATTCCATTACATATTTTGTCTTTTTCTGCCAGAATATAATTAATTCCGTTTTTGCTTAAGAAATATGCCGTAAGAATCCCGGCAATTCCTCCTCCTATTATCAGTACATCTGTTTTTATATCTTCTTTTAGTTCCGGAAATTCCGGTAAAACAGAATCTGATTGCCAGACTGATTTCATATTTTTTCTCCTGTTAAAAACGCCATTTGAAATTTTTATTTTCAAATGGCGTAAATTTATTTATAAGTCCTGCAAATCCGCAGCTGTAATATCATTTTCAATATTATCTCTTGCAAGATCATTATCAATAACCGCATAGACATCTGAAATCGGCTTTTCTCTTTTTTTGTTTGTATATGGTACTGAATGGTAAACCTTCAGCGAAGGTGCATGAGTACCAGCAATAACAGGATTTGCTCTGATGTTTCCGTGCTTTGCTTTTCCCTGAATTTCGGGAACAGCTGCAGCATCGTTTTTTGGCTGAGTATGTGTGCGTTCAGGACGGCTCATTCCCTGTTTTGACATTTTTATCACCTCATGATTATTATATACCATGAATCAAATATTATTCTTTTTATTTAAAAATGAAAAAACATCTGCTCCCAGCCGGAGACAGATGCGGATTTTTCAATGTCTTAATTCAGTAAAAATCATTGTGGCAAACTGGAAATATATAAGCATTGAACATGTATCAACAATAGTGCTTATAAGCGGAGTAGCCATAATAGCCGGATCAAGCTTTATTTTCTTTGCAATCAGCGGCAGCAGACAACCGATAAGCTGTGCAATTATCGCTATTCCTATAATTGAAAGGGTAATAACCAATGCCAGTCGGAAGTCCTTGTACACAATGAATATTCTCAGACCATTTGTTAATGAAAGTATTGTACCCACTACCAGCGATATCCGGAATTCTTTGAATGCTGCCTTAAAAATATCCCGGAACTGAATTTCTCCTGTGGCAAGACCTCTTATAACCGTTGTAGAACTTTGTGAGCCGCAGTTTCCGCCGGTAGACATAAGCATAGGGATAAAGGAAACAAGCAGGGGAATAGCCTGAAAAGCTTCCTCATATCGAGTAAGCAGAGTTCCTGTGATAGTTGCAGAAAGCATAAGAAATAAAAGCCAGCCGATTCTTTTTTTCGCATGAGTAAAAACGGAAGTTTTAAAATATGAATCTTCAATAGGCTGCATAGCTGCCATTTTTGAGAAGTCTTCTTCGTTTTCCTCGGCAATAACGTCCAGAACGTCATCAAATGTAATAATACCAACCATTCTTTTATCATTATCAACTACGGGCATTGCCAGAAAGTCATATTTTGAAAATTTCTTTGCAACATCTTCACGGTCTTCATGAGTGTATACGAAAATAACATTTGTATCCATTATGCTTTCAATTGTTGCATCTTCATCTGCCGTAACCAGATCCAGAATGGTTACAAATCCGATTAATTTGCGTGCTTCAGTAACATAGCAGGTATAAATGGTTTCTTTTACCACACCTACTTTTCTTATCCACTCCAGAGCTTCTTTTGTAGTCATATTTTTATGGAGATAGACATATTCGGTAGTCATTACACTTCCGGCACTATCAGCAGGATAGTCCAGGATTTCATTTATCTGCTTTCTTGTTTCAGAATCAGTATTTTTAAGAATTCGTGAAACTACATTTGCAGGCATTTCTTCAATAATGTCTACGGTATCGTCCACATAAATTTCGTCAAGAATTTCACGAAGCTCCTTATCGCTGAAACCGCTTATAAGATGCATCTGAGTGTCACTGTCCATAAAAGTAAAGGTTTCAGCTGCAAGCTCTTTAGGAAGCAGTCTGAATAAAAGAGTAATATCACGAGGCGGAAGAGTTTCCAGAAGAGAAGCAAGATCAGCAGGATACAAATCTTTTACAGTAGATTTTATTTTAACATAATTTTTTTCACGCAGCAATTCAAGAATTTGTTCAGTCATAATCTGGATACCTCCTGATTTATTAAAAATAAAAAAACCGTATCAAAAAATGATACGGCGCAGTACATACAAACAGATTTACCGTTCGAGCTTTAGCTTCGCAGGGCATGAAATTACGTTAAAATATGCCTTGACGACATATTTTGTTAACCATCTCATAGTGTCTCCACTATTTTGCGGCAGTAACCCGTATCCCTGTGGTAGCCTTACCTACCGGAATCACTTTTTTATTATAACCTATTTACTGAATTTTGTCAATATACACCTGTCGTTTTTTCTGCAACAATTGTGTGGTGCGCTTTAGCTGTTTTTATTTTTCTTGCTTTCTGACTTATAATACGAGCAGAATTCAGTACATGGGCATTTATCACACAGCGGCTTTCTTGCTTTGCAGATATCTCTTCCGAATTGTACGACCTGATGACAGAAGTGTGACGAAATTTCCGGGGGAATTAGTTTTATAAGATCCTGTTCAACCTTTGCAGGTTCGGTATTTTTTGTAAGTCCAAGACGTCCGGTAATTCTTATAAAATGTGTATCTGTTACAATTGCGGGTTTCCCCCATACGTCACCCAGCATAAGATTAGCAGTTTTTCTTCCGATACCTGAAATTGTAAGCAGTTCTTCCATTGTCTGAGGAATTTCTCCGTTAAAATTATGAAGCAGCTGATTTGCCATTTCTTTTATGCTTTTTGCTTTGGTATGATAAAATCCGCATGGTTTTACAGCCTCTTCAAGTTCAGTCAGATCAGCTTCGGCAAAGGATTCGAGAGTAGGATATTTTTTAAAAAGAGTTTCAGTGACAATATTGACTCTTGCGTCTGTACACTGAGCTGAAAGCCTTGCAGCAATCATAAGCTCATATGGTTTTGAAAAGTTAAGAGAGCATTCTACATCCGGATAAATCTTTTCCAGAGCTTCACAGGCAAGCAGTGCCTTTTCTTTTTTAGTCATACATTCTGTCCGCCTTTTCCAGAATCAATCTGTCCTCAGGAAAATTTAAAAGAATCATAGCTTCATCAAAAGGTACAAGCCAGCTTTGGGAAATTTCTTCCTGTTGTATTTTAATAGATTTACTTTTAAACTCATTGCAGAAATAAACACAGTTTTTTATTGAAGAATCAAGTGTTTTATATGTGTATTCCTGGCGTGTTTTGGCGTTAACAGTAATTTTCAGTCCCGTTTCTTCAAACACTTCTCTTTCAGCAGTTTGTATTTCACTTTCGCCATACTCAATATGGCCTTTAGGAAAACCTATATGACCGCTGTCATTTTTAATGAGCAGGTATTTTTTTATGTTATTTTCCTTTGTAAACATTACAGATCCGCAGGTTTTTTCATATAGACAATGAAATTCATCTCTTTGTTTGTTTTCATAAAAATTAATCTGCTTTTTAATGTATGGTTCAAATATAACTGTATTTTCAGGTGCTGCAACCCATTTGTCTGATTCGTTTTCTGTGCCTTCAATAACGGCGATAACTGTCAGATATTCTGTGTATTCATCTGCTAAAATATACACTCCCTGAGGATCGCTGTTTTCGCAGATGTAACCGTCTGCATATCCGTAATCAGTGTTTAAAACGTGTTTTGGATATTCAGGAACAGTATCTCCTTTTTTATACTTTGGTGTAACCTTTATGCTTTTTCCGAGAATATTTTTATATTCGCCCTTTTTTATTATAACCATATATTTCTCCGTTTCTGTATTTGAATGATTTTAATTTCATATTTTATTATACCAGATTATTTTCATGACTTCAATAAAAATTGATTTTTACTGCAAAAATAATAAAAGTCATTGACAAAATTTAAAAATACTGTTAAAATAATACTAACTTTGTCAAATTGAAAAAAATAATGGAGGAGTAAAAAATGACAACTGCTTTAACTATTGGAATGCTCATGGTATACATAGCTGTAATGATGGGCATAGGACTTTACACATCACGTAAAACAAAATCTGTAAACGATTTTGTTCTTGGAGGAAGAAATGTCGGATCATGGCTGACTGCCTTTGCCTATGGTACTTCATATTTTTCTGCAGTAGTATTTATCGGCTATGCCGGTCAGTTCGGCTGGAGCTACGGGGTATCGGCAGCATGGATAGGTGTTGGCAATGCATTGCTGGGAAGCGCACTTGCCTGGATAGTTCTTGGAAAAAGAACAAGAATAATGTCAAATCATCTGAATGCAAAAACAATGCCTGAATTTTTTGAAAAAAGATTTGATTCAAAAGGACTGAAAATTGCTTCAGCTTTGATTGTATTTGTTTTTTTGATTCCATATACAGCTTCGGTTTATAACGGACTTTCAAGACTTTTTAACATGGCTTTTGATCTTGACTCAGACAGCTCATATAAAATTATTATTATTGCAATGGCTATAATTACTGCTATATATGTAATTCTGGGAGGGTATGCTGCAACAGCTATTAATGATTTTGTTCAGGGGATAGTAATGCTTGCAGGTATTGCGGCTGTAGTAATATGTGCTGTCAATTATCACGGCGGATTTACTGAGTCGATTGCAAAGCTCGGAGAAATTGAAGTGAATGGTCAAAACGGAGGATTCAGCAAACTTTTCGGACCTGATCCTGTAAATCTTGTGGGAGTAATAATTCTTACATCTCTTGGTACATGGGGACTTCCTCAGATGGTACATAAATTTTATGCCATAAAAGACGAAAATGCAATAAAGAAGGGAACTGTTATTTCAACTGTTTTTGCTCTTGTTGTTGCAGGAGGTTCATATCTTCTGGGCGGTTTTGACAGACTTTTCTGTACTCTTGATAAAAATGAATCCGGAAAAACATTTATAAATACTCTGTCCAACGGAAAACCTGAGTATGATGCTATGATTCCGGCTGTGCTAAAAACAGCTCTTCCGGATATTCTTATTGGTCTGGTAGTGGTTCTCGTACTTTCAGCGTCAATGTCAACTCTTTCATCACTTGTTCTTACATCAAGTTCAACGCA
>NZ_JBJFHN010000134.1:0-27559 GCF_051893655.1 Porcipelethomonas sp.
TCAACAAAATTGCCGGTAAAAAACCGCCGCAGAAAATCGGCTGTGCCGGATGCCCGAACGCCGAAAACTGTGCCGGAAGAAAGGGAGGAGAATAATGAAAAATATTTTTATTATAATGCTGTCTGCCATACTGGTTGACAACTTCGTCCTTTCAAAATTTATGGGTATCTGCCCATTCTTAGGAGTTTCTAAAAAGCTTTCCTCAAGTCTGGGTATGGGTGCAGCAGTAATATTCGTTATGACCTGTGCCACGGCTGTTACATACCCGGTTTACTCGCTCATATTAAAGCCTAACAATCTTGAATTTTTAAATACTGTAGCATTTATCCTGATTATTGCACTTTTCGTTCAGCTTGTTGAAATCATTCTCAAAAAGGTAATGCCGCCGCTTTATAATGCGCTGGGGGTTTATCTTCCGCTGATCACAACAAACTGTGCCGTACTCGGAGTTACTCTGTTGAATATTGACAATGGGTATACATTCCTTGAATCCATTGTAAACGCAGTATGCGCCGGAATAGGATTTTCTCTTGCACTTATTTTGTTTTCCGGAGTACGCTCAAAGCTTGAATATGCAGATATTCCGGAAACCTTCAAGGGTATTCCGTCAACTCTCATTGCCGCATCAATAGTGTCCTTAAGCTTTATGGCTTTCTCAGGACTTATAAGCTGAAAAAGGAGGATTTTAAATGTTTGAAACCTATTTTGTACCAATACTGATTTTTGCAGTGCTGGGACTTCTTGCCGGAATTCTCCTGACTGCGGCTTCAAAAATTTTCTATGTAAAAACCGATGAAAGAATCGAACAGATATCAGATGCTCTGCCGCAGGCAAACTGCGGAGCATGCGGCTTTGCAGGCTGTTCCGACTATGCAAACGCTATAGTTCAGAAAGGGGCACCCTCAAATCTCTGCAAACCCGGCGGAGCAGAAGTAAGCCTGAAAATCAGCGGCATACTGGGAACAGAAGCTTTGGAGATAACACCTGAAACTGCTGTTGTTCACTGTCAGGGAAACTGTGATGCCGTTAAAACAAGATTTGTATTTGACGGTATTCAGAGCTGTGCTGCCGCAAAAAGACTTTACGGCGGTTCAAAAACCTGTACATACGGCTGTCTGGGTTATGGTGACTGCGTAAATGTATGTGATGAACATGCTATAACAATTTTAAATGGCGTTGCAGAAGTTACCGGAGTATGCGGTGCATGCGGAAAATGTGTAAAAGTCTGTCCAAATAATCTTATTTCAATAAAGCCCGTTGCAAAGCATATAGATGTGAAATGTTCCTCAAAGGATAACGGAAAAATTACAAAGCAGTCATGCGCCAACGGTTGTATAGGATGTAAAATATGCGAAAAGAAATGCCTTGCAGAAGCTGTTAAAGTTGTTGACTTCCACGCTGTTATTGATTATAATAAATGTACCGGCTGCGGTACATGCTATGCGGCATGTCCTACCGGGGCAATAACAAATTGTGAGGAACCATAAAATGAAAAAAATTTTTGCTGTATTTTCTTCCTTGATTTTATGTCTTTCCCTATGTTCCTGTTCAGACGATTCAGCAGATAAGGAAGCAGTATTCAAGGATTTCAGAAACTATATTTCAGAAACTGCTCTGGATGACGATTACTATATACAGATTTCAAAAACAGCGTCAGACGCTCAGACGCTTACTGAAGCTTCCCGAATGGATGAAGACTGTGCATTTATGCAGTATGACTTTACAGGTGCTTTGAAATTCTACCGCAATGATAAATATACAGTGGTTTCTTCCGCTACTTTTTTTATACCGGAAGAAAAAGACGCTCAGTGGACTGATTTTGATTATGAGAACATGGCACAGCAGTACCGTGAAATAATTGCATCACTGTGCAGTGAGGAAATTGTGAATACTGAATCAGAAACACCGATTATAAAATCAATTGATATTTCCGATAATGACAGTAAGGAATTTCCGGAAAAATATTCTGTTCAATTTGATCCATCAGTTCTGGATACAAGAACAATTTTCAAAAGTGCCGGAAATTTCGGCTCTGTAAGCATTAAATTTCTGACAGATAAAAATCATACCAGCTTTTCTGATGTAAGCTTAAACTGTCAGTATGACTATAATGATGAAATTTATCTGGTTTCAGTAATTTACGGTACGCCGGATGAACCTGATGAGAAAGGCGAAAACGGACATCGTCCGGAAGATATTGAGGATATTTTCCAGGGATATCTTGACGATCTGGAAGAAGCATACAACAGTACAGATTATAATTATGAAGATTACCTTGATGAATATATGAATCAAAATAAATAAGTATTTATGGCAGACACATTTCCATGTCTGCCTTAATTTTAAACATCAAATAAAGCAATTGCAAGGAGGAATCAAAAAATATGATCAAAAAACTAACTCCGTTTATCGGGGAATACAAAAAGTATGTAATTTTAACTCCTGTTACAATTATCGGAGAAGTTCTCATGGAAATTCTCATTCCATTTGTAATGGGAAGGATTCTTGATGTAGGCATAAACGGAAACGGAGGAATACCCTATATACTGAAAATGGGCGGACTGATGTTCATAATGGCAGCCTTTTCACTGATGTTCGGTGCTCTCGCCGGAAAATTTGCGGCTGCTGCCGGTATGGGTTTTGCAAAAAATATAAGGCAGAAGCTGTTTGACAAAGTTCAGGATTTTTCATTCAAAAATGTTGATAAATTCAGTACTGCTTCTCTGGTCACAAGGCTGACAACCGATGTTACAAATACTCAGAACGCATTCATGATGGTTATCAGAACTGCTGTAAGAGCACCTATGCTGATGATTGGCGCGACTATTATGGCTATGCTGATAAATCTGAAACTTTCAGTGATTTTCTTTATTGCTATTCCGTTTCTGGGTATTGCTCTGTATCTTATAGGCTCACATGCACACCCGAGATTTCAACGAATGCTGAAAAAATATGACAGCATGAATGCATCAGTACAGGAAAATCTTATCGGCATACGTGTTGTAAAAGCATTTGTAAGAGAAAGGCACGAAAACAAAAAATTTGAAGCCTCAGCAGACGATGTCAGAAAGGCTCAGCTTTTTGCAGAAAAACTTGTAATTTTAAATAATCCTATAATGCAATTTACAATGTATGCAAGTATTGTTGCTATTATATGGTTTGGTGGGAACATGATCATCAAAGGAAATATGGAAACAGGTCAGCTTTCAAGCTTTATTTCATATGTAACTCAGATTCTGATGTCCCTTATGATGATTTCATTTATTTTTATTATGTGCGTTATTTCAAAAGCTTCTGTAACCCGTATTGTAGAAGTTCTTGATGAACAGTCTGATATTACTGACGGAAATAACGGAGATCCGGATGTTGAAAACGGTTCTATAATATTCAGAAATGTAAGCTTCAGTTATACTGATTCACCTGATAACTTTGCACTTGATAATATTAATCTGGAAATAAAATCCGGAGAAACTGTAGGGATAATCGGAGGGACAGGTTCTTCCAAAACATCTCTGGTTCAGCTTATTCCAAGACTTTATGATGCGTCAGCAGGAGAAGTGATTGTAGGAGGACATAATGTCCGGGAATATAAACTGGAAACTCTCAGAAATCAGGTATCTATGGTATTGCAAAACAATGTTCTTTTTTCCGGAACTATAAAGGAAAATCTCCGCTGGGGAGATAAGAATGCTTCTGATGACGAAATAATTGAAGCATGCAAATCCGCTCAGGCGCATGAATTTATTTCCTCCTTTCCGGATGGGTATGACACTGATCTGGGACAAGGCGGTGTAAATGTATCAGGCGGTCAGAAGCAAAGATTGTGTATTGCAAGAGCCTTACTGAAAAAACCTAAGATAATAATTCTTGACGACTCCACCAGCGCAGTTGATACTGCCACAGACAGTAAAATACGTCAGGCTTTCAGGGAAAAGCTTACAAATACTACTACAATTATAATAGCCCAGAGAATTTCGTCCGTCTGTGAAGCTGATAAGATTATAGTTATGGATGATGGTCATATTAATGGAATAGGAACTCATGATGAATTAATGAAAAGCAATAGTATCTACCGGGAAGTTTATATATCTCAGCAGAAAGGAAGTGAGCAGTAATGCCAAGACCTGGAAATCAGATAAAAGGTACAGCAAAGCCAAAAAATGCTTTTACAACACTTAAAAGAATTTTCAGCTACATGAAAGGGCTTGAGTTTCAGCTGGCAATAGTATTTTTCGGAATAATCATAAGTGCCGGAGCCTCTGTTGCCGGAACTTATATGCTAAGACCAATAATTGATAATTTTATTGAACCTTACATCGGTCAGAAATCTCCGGATCTTTCAAAGTTTATCACAATGCTCATAATAATGAGTATTATATATATCTGCGGTGCTCTTGCCTCATGGCTGTTCAGCAGAATGATGCTTAATATTTCTACAAAGACTCTATATAAAATACGTATAGATATGTTTAAAAAAATGGAATCACTTCCTATAAAGTATTTTGATACTCATACTCACGGGGAAATCATGAGCCGCTATACAAACGATACCGATGCCATAAGAGAAATGCTCACAAACAGTATTTCACAGTTTATATCTTCTATGATTACAGTAATAGGAATTTTTTCAATGATGCTGGTTTTAAGCTGGCAGCTTACAATTCTTGTTATTGCAATGATGGCAGTTATGATTTTTGTAATAAAAAAAATCGGCGGCAAAAGCGGTGCATATTTCAAAGAACAGCAAAAGGCTATTGGTCAGGTAAACGGATATATCGAAGAACTTATTGAAGGACAGAAGGTTGTAAAAGTTTTCTGCCACGAAAAAGAAACCAAAGATGAATTTGCTCAAATAAATGAAACTCTCAGGAAAGCATCCACAAATGCTAATACGTTTGCAAATATTCTAATGCCAGTAATGAATAATCTGTCTTATATTCACTATGCACTCACTGCTATTGCAGGAGGTGTTATAGCCGTAATGGGATTCATCTCTCTTGGTACAGCAGCAACTTTCCTGATTTACACAAGACAGTTTTCATCGCCACTGACTCAGATATCCCAGCAATTCAATGCCGTTCTGACAGCACTTGCCGGAGCTGAGCGTATATTTGACCTGATTGATGAAGAACCTGAAATTGATAATGGATATGTAACACTTGTAAATGCAAATATTGATAATAACGGAAATATCACAGAAACGCCGGAACATACCGGAATATGGGCATGGAAGCATCCTCACCATGACGGTACAACAACCTATACAAGACTTATGGGGAAGGTCACATTTGATAATGTTATATTCGGATACAATGAAAACAAAATTGTATTAAACGGTATCACGCTTTATGCAAAGCCGGGACAAAAAATTGCATTTGTAGGTTCTACAGGTGCAGGAAAAACTACTATTACAAACCTTATAAACAGGTTTTATGATGTTCCGGACGGAAAAATACGATATGACGATATCAATATAAACAAAATAAAAAAAGCTGATTTAAGACGTTCCCTTTCGATGGTGCTTCAGGATACGCATCTTTTTACAGGTACTATAATGGACAATATCCGCTACGGGTATCTTGAAGCAACAGATGAACAGGTAATAGCTGCTGCAAAGCTTGCAAATGCCCATTCATTTATAAAGCATCTTCCTGACGGATATAATACTGTAATCACAGGAGACGGAGGAAATTTAAGTCAGGGACAGCGTCAGCTGCTTGCCATTGCAAGAGCCGCAGTAGCCGATCCGCCGGTACTGATTCTTGATGAAGCCACAAGCTCTATTGACACCAGAACCGAAGCACTTATAGAAAAAGGCATGGATCGTCTTATGGAAGGAAGAACAGTTTTTGTTATCGCTCACAGACTTTCAACTGTCAGAAATTCTCATGCTATAATGGTTATGGAAAACGGAAGAATAATTGAAAGAGGTAATCATGACGAGCTTATAGCAGCAAAGGGCCGTTATTACAGTCTGTATACTGGAATGTTTGAGCTAAGCTAAAAAGATGATTAAAAAATCACCCTGTTCTTCACTGAACAGGGTTGGAAAGACTGAAAGGGACTGGTAACAGTCCCTTTATTTTTGCTTTTCTAACATTTCAAGCATACGCTCCTCAATACGAGATTTATTTTCTGATGTTAATCGATTATACAGTGCTAGAAAATATGAAGAATCCTTTGGTAATTCATTGAAATTATATTTTTTATTTGTCCTTCCAGCGATATAATCAAGAGAAACATTATAATATTCGGCAAGCTTTAAGGCTTTTTCAAAGGGAATATCAGTTTCACCTCTCTCATATTTACCATAATGATTAATTGATACACCAATTATATCTGCCACATCTTTCTGAGTCAAATCAGCATCCTCTTTTAAATCCTTCAATCTTTGGTAAAAAGCCATTATTTTATACTCCTCATTTTGTTTATTATAACAAAATTCTATCATATAGATTGGATTTATGTTGACATTCAATTCTATAAATGGTATTATATACAAGTAATCCATTCTATATGATGGAAAGATGTAATAAAATATTTATAAACGGAGGAATTAGAGAAATGAAAAAAATATCAAGATGGTTATTGCTTTTTATTATGGTTTTTAATTTGACAGGTTGTTCCGGTACATCCAGCGATACCACTCCTATAAAAATCACTGATTTAGACATATCCATTGAAGAAGAGATTAACGATGGTGACAGAGAGATGATGTGCTGGTTTACAAATGATTCCAAGTACACCATAACATATTTACAAATACGAATGAAATTAAAAGACGGCATCACAAAAGCTGATCTTGAAAAATATGATTATGATGAAGATTACCCGGAGGATTGGGATGTAGATTATGTATTTATGGATGCTGAATTCGGGGACGACGATGCATACGAAGACGGAGATGAAGATGTCGTTTTAGTAAAACCCGGAGAAACCTCTGGAAAAGAGGGACTGCGCAGAAATAATATATATTATGTCAGGGATATAACCGAATATGAAAATATGGAACCGGACATTATGACAATACAGTATCTGGATAAAGACGATAACGAACATAGAATTTATTATAATTATAAAACTCAAAAATATAACGAAGAATCTAATGAAGATGATTAAAAAATTACCCTGTTCTTTACTGAGCAGGGTGGACAAACTAAAAAGGGAAGTCGTTCAGACTTCCCTTTTGTTATATTATTCACCGGCATTTGCCGCAATTACTTCAGTCAGAAGATTTGCCGGAAGCTGTTCATATCTCAGAAAATCAAATACAAAGCTTCCCATACCTCTTGTGACCTGTCTTAAATACATAGTAAAGCTGTGCATTTCTCTCATCGGAACTTCTGCTGAAATTTCCGTCATTCCGTCCTCCGTCGGTTCCATGCCGAGGACTCTTCCCCTTCTCTTATTCAGGTCACCCATAACATCTCCGGTATTTTCATCAGGAACAGTAACCTTAAGACTTCCGATAGGTTCCAGCATTACCGGATCAGCCTGCTTAAGACCCTCCTTATATGCCAGAGAAGCAGCAGTTTTGAATGCCATTTCTGAGGAATCAACAGGATGATATGAACCGTCAACAAGAATTGCTTTCAGACCAACCACCGGACAGCCTGCCAGTACGCCTTTCTTTACTGCTTCCTGCAATCCCTTTTCTACAGCCGGGAAATAATTTCTCGGTACTGCTCCGCCAAACACCTTTTCCTCAAATACCAGCGAATCACTTACGCATGGTTCAAATTCAATCCATACATGACCGTACTGTCCGTGTCCGCCGGTTTGTTTTTTATACTTGCCTTCTGCCTTGACCTTTTTGCGTATAGTTTCCTTATACGCAATTTTCGGTTCTTTAAGACTTATATCAACGCCGAATTTATTTTTCAGTCTTGCCGCAGTTACTTCAAGATGCTGCTCGCCCAGACCGCTTAAAATCTGTTCCTTAGTTCCCTCGTTCTGTTCGTATTTAAGTGTTTTGTCCTCGTCTAAAATACGCTGTATTCCGGAAGAGATCTTGCTTTCGTCACCCTGACCGGTGCAGACTGCCATAGAGTAACAAGGAACAGGAAAATCAATTTTTTCAAATGTTACTTTTCTTGCCGGGTCACATAAAGTATCTGAAGTAGACGCATTTATTTTAACAGCTACCACAATATCTCCGGCTTCTGCCTGAGAAGTTTCAGTCTGCTGCCTGCCCGACATAAAATAAAGCTTTCCGATTTTTTCATTTTCCCCTGTAGAAGAATTGAAAACAGCAGAATCTGATTTTAAAACGCCTGATATCACCTTAATATAAGACATTTTTCCGGCAAACGGATCAACAACTGTTTTGAATACAAAAGCTGACAGCGGCTGTTTTGGACTGCATTCAATTTTAACGAAATCATCATTGCACAAAGCTTCAGCCGGTTCAGCTTCATCTGCTGAAGGTACAAGAAGATTAATTTCCTTTAACAGCATGTCAATTCCGGCAAGATCCTCAGAAGAAACGCAGACTACAGGAGTAATAACCCCCTTATTCATTCCGTTATGTATACCGTCAATAAGCTCCTTCTGAGTAAACGGTTCACCCTCAAAGAACTTCTCCATAAGAGCTTCATCCGTCTCAGCAACCGCTTCGCTTACAGCTTCTCTAAGACCGTCGATACGATAAATCATTTTTTCAGTCTTTTCTGCTTCCGGCAAATCGGTTTCCACAGTATTTCCGTTTGCATCATATTTGTAAGCCTTCATTTCTATAAGATTTACATATGAAACAATTTTTTCATTTTCAATTACCGGTACAACAACCGGGCATACAGTAGGACCAAAAACTGTTTTCAATTCGGTAAGAACATTATAAAAGTTTGCATTTTCATCGTCTATTTTTGTAATTACAAACATTTTTGATTTTTTATATTTAACAGCTTCCCGATATGCTTTTTTGGTACCGACTTTTACACCGGATTTAGCTGATACTGTTATCATAACTGTATCAGAAGCACATATACCCTCAATCATTTCACCAGCAAAGTCAAAAATCCCGGGAGTATCAATAATATTAACTTTATTATCCTCATAATCGAAGGAAGCAAGAGTGCTGTTTATAGAAATTTTTCTTTTAATTTCCTCAGGATCAAAATCCAATAATGCTGTTCCGTCAGCAGACTTTCCGAGCTTTTCAGTAGCCTTTGCCTTAAAGAGCAAACCTTCAGCAAGAGCTGTTTTTCCTGAACCGTTGTGTCCTGCAAGTGCTATGTTTTTTATACGTTTCATAATCGTGTATCTCCTTTTATCAAATTATACAATAACACATTTAATATTATACTCTGTTTTATTTATTTTTTCAACCATTCAGGAAATATTCTACACATATTATTAAATACGTTTGTATTTTTTGTGTATATTCAACAATGGATGCCATAGTTTTATTTCAAATTTTTATAAAAATCCAGATTTTTCAAAGTATTTTTAATATCTATAGTTTTTATAAACCATATTATACCTACAATTAATCCGGGAATCAGCATAAAAAGCAACTCAATCAACGGTCCAAATATTTCCCACATCTGCGGTATCAAAAGAAAAATTGTAATTAAACACATCAATATAAATATATCAATGACAATAATAAATTCTATCACAAACACTGCATAAGAAATTATAAAAGCAGCCATTCCAACAATCAGCAAATCTGAAATATTTTGAAAATCATCCTTTTTTGCCTTTACCATTGCCGCAAAGCTTAGAATGCACAGCAAAAGCAATGCCAGAAAAACAGCTATTACAGAAAAAATCCACACTATAACTCCGATTTTACCGCCGAAAAAAGTTTCTGTCATTTGTGAGATTATCTCTTGATATAAATCATCGAAATTTATAATATTAATTAACACTTTATATGAAAATATAAAGTTCACCAAAAAAGCAGTCAGACTAATTATAAACAGATGCTTTGTTTGTTTTTTAATCTTTGATTTATATAGTTCATATTTTTCTTTCTCGTCCATGTTTACCCCCTCATAGTATTATTTTTTAGTCAACACCTTAACAGCGTTTTTTACTGACTGAATAAGATGCTTAAAAGAATTAATTAATACAATTACAATGAAGGCAGCACCTATTACAGCTATCCCGATACTATCTGAATTGAAAGCAATACTAATCAGTATAACTCCTATAAACGCAAGTACAATTGTCAAAATTTTTTTCATTATTTATCACCCAAATCCGATAATTTATACACATATTTTTACTGTTATTATAACACTGTTCATAAGAAAAGTCCAGCCAGATACCATAGATATCATTGCAAACTAAGTAAACTAAAACTCCGGATTAAAAATAACCCGGAGTTCAATTTATATTTTTCTTATTTTAACTGCCAGCACGGTAATAATGGTACATATAGCATTATATGCCAGAACCATAGAAGCTGAAAGCTCAGAAACAGCCCCCATAATACAGTTTAATACAACAATTATAATTCCCAGCAAAACAGACGCTGACTGAATTGCCACACCAGCCGCAACAGTTTTTCGTATAGATTTTGTACCCATAATAAGCTGAACAAAAGAAGTAAATTTCCCTGAACACGCCATTGAAGCACTGATTTTTTTAACCTTTCTGGTTTCCTCATTAAAATCCTTTACCATTCTCTGAGGAATAATTTTCAAAAGCTCGTCCGAAAAATTAAATAATGCTGAAAGCCGGTTTATAGTAATAAAAGGATCAACACTTTTAATTATAACAGCAATATCCTTTTTCTCAAGCTGTTTCATACACTTTTTTACTGCCGTACTTGCAGAAACTTCGATTATAAACATTGCCGCAAGATTTCCTGAAACGGAAAGATAAAGAGCATCACGGTTTCCTTCAGTAAACTCACTTTCCTTTGTTTTTGTCGGAATCCCCTCAATATTATGACTGTTCATAAGTTCACGGTTGCCCAGAAGAATTCTTCTGTTGTTGATCCATCCGCAAAGTCCCATAGAATCTTCATACACAAAATTTTCAACTTTGTTCAGTAATTTGTTTTTATCGGCAATGATGTCACAGAACAATTCTTTTAAAATACTGTTTCCATGAGAAGCAAGGCTTGCCGCTTCAATCAATGCCTCATCAATTTTTGTTCCGGAAAAGAGCTTGATAGAACAAAGATTTATAGTACCTGTCGGGAAAAGCGTACTGGCATCAATCATTACGGAATTGGTATCATAATAATCGTCAACACTCTGATACCCCAGCATAACGCCATGATTTCTCACATATTTTTTTGCTGCCTTTTCAAGCGGAATATTAGCTATAAGCGGTATTGCTATACAAGAACATGCGCACACACAAAGAGTAAAAACAAAAAATCCGAAGCATACCGATTCCAAACTTAATGTTCTCATTTTCCAGAACGTCATAGCTACGGAAAACAACAGTGAAAATATAAAAACGGCTGGTGCAGTAAAGCGGCTGTATTTATCCCCGGTATCAACAGAATATGTATACTTTGCAAAGTCCTTTATAAAATTTGTCTTTTTCATGGTAACAAGTATCGGGAAATCTCCGATAGTACCTCTTGTAAGGCTTTCCGCACGGTCATCGTTTTCAACGCATACAATAGCATGTCTGTTGAAATCCTTTGAAATAAAATCAAAATTCAGTGCAGCCCTGTTTAATATCAGCCGTTTTCCTATGGCATTTATCAAAAGACTCGCAACAGCTACAGGAACATAAATAAATACTTTTTTGCTCTGAAGCATCTGAGGTGCCTGAGTAATCACAGCAGCAGAAACTGCTGAGGCAATTGTCGTAAGTGCCGCAAAGCTGTCGCTGTCTGCACGGAATGTCAGAAGACTTATAACACCGTTTTTCACAGTACCAAAAGAAACCGCTGCTGAAAGCAGAAGAATAATAAGCTGTACCCATGAATAAATTTCAGGTGAATGATTTATGCTCAGCATATCCGGAACAGGAAGTTTAAGTCCCTCTGCAACTGCAAGATATATGCTTACCACTGCCATAACAGTTAAAACTATTATTCTGAAAGAAATATTGCTTCTTATATCAGCAATATCATGTTTTATTTCTCTTGCATTTTCAAAACTGTCATAATCCTTTATAGACTGATTTTTGTTATAGGCTTTATTTTTTCTTTTTTTCTTTTTATCACTTTTATTTTCCTCAAAAATGCTGTCATCAGCACTATTATCCGCAATTTTTACGTCAAGCTCCTCCGGATCAATTTCGCTGGAAAGCTCAACCATATCGTTTTTATTTTCTTCCTCCGGATTTTTATTTTCCTCTTCACGTTTTACTACAAATTTACGCTTTTTCTTTTCCGGTCGGGTATAAATACCGTCCGGAGATTCAATAGGATATGTAAATTCCGGCTGATTTTTTTTCTTTTTCTTTCTGCGCTTTGCACGCATTTCCTTGGCTCTCGTAGAATTGCTCATCTTCCGGACTTTCGGAACATATTCCTCGTCTGACGACTGTCTTGTAACTACTGCGCCGTCATATCCGTCAATGGCATCTGTCGGTCTTGGCGGAAGATCTGCTTTGTTTGCCGAGACCTCTTTTACTGAATTTATGTATGACACGTTTGGTCTGTTTATATCCGATACAGCAAATTTGCTGTACTGATGGCTTGGCGCCGGTCTTTTCTCTGTCTCACTTTCAGCTGCTTTTAATTCTTTTCTGTCATATGCAATTGTAATATCTGCATTTTTCACACTCTCCGGAATTTTAATAAATCCGGTATCCTGATAAGAGCTTCCGGATGAGCCTGAAGCAGATGAAGCAACCTTAGTTTTATTTTTAGCCGAATATTCTTTTGACTTTCCGGAATATTCATTTAATATATCATCAAGATTATAATCTTTAGGCATCTATATCAATCTCCAGTTATTTCTTTGTTCTTTGTCTTACAGCTTCATACATAAAAATCCCTGCTGCTACGGAAGCATTCAAAGATGTTATTTTTCCGTACATAGGAAGTTTAAGCAGAAAGTCACATTTTTCTTTAATAAGTCTGCCCATACCAAACCCTTCAGAGCCTATTACAAGGGCAATGCTTCCTCTCAGGTCGGTATCGTCATAATTTTCACCGGAAGCATCCGTTCCGTAAATCCAAACTCCATTTTCCTTAAGCTTGTCTATAGCTGCCGCAAGATTGGAAACTCTTGCTACCGGCAGCCAGCTGGCTGCTCCGGCAGAAGTTTTATGTACAGTAGCATTAAGAGAAGCACTGCGTCTTTTAGGTATAATAATTCCGTCTGCCCCGGCAGCTTCGGCAGTTCTTATAATTGCTCCCAGATTATGGGGATCTTCAATTTCATCACATATTATTATAAAGGGTTCCGTACCTTTTTTGCGTGACACTTCCAGAATATCCTCAACAGACGCATATTCTGCACAGGCAACCGAAGCTGCAACTCCCTGATGAGCCGCACCGTCCGTAAGCTGATCAAGTCTTCCTGAGGTAACGTCCTTTACAACCGCACCTGACTTTTTGGCTTCAGCCCGTATCTTTCCCAGAGAGCCTCCCTGACCGCTTAAGAATACTGTATCTATTTCTGCACCTGATTTAAGTGCTTCAAGAACGGGATTTCTCCCATATATTATATTATCATTCATTTTCATACTTCCAATATTTTAAATTCACAGCAAAAATCTTATATTTTTACAAATTGTTTACAAGTATTAATTATAACATTATTACAAAAAAATTACAAGAGAATTTTATATAATATTTTGTAATATAAAGCGGAAATTAAAAAATTGCTGTAAAAATAAAATACCCGCTTACCGACAAAATGGAAACGATTGCCGCACCCATCACAAAACCTTTCAGCCAAACGGCGTACCTAGGCGGTTTAGGACTCATACTGCGGATCAGGTCATCAGCTTCACGTCTGATAAGCTTTTCCGGTGCGCTGCCCATATTAGGCTTTAAATACAGCACAGCCTTTTCAAAATAAATACTTTGCGGATTGTTTATTTCCAATACTTTTTTATTAACACCCTTTATCATTTTGCCCTCCGAAAACAGATTTCAGAATAATTATTAACGATTTTTCAATAAATATACATTCTGTAATAGCTTTTCGTTTAAAAAACTGTTGAAAACTCTGTGGAAAGGGTGGAAAACTCCTTGAAAAGCTGTTGAAAAGTCTGTGGAAAAAGTGGAAAACTCCGTAAAATCCCATTTTACAGATTGTTGAAAACCAATATTACTCTCTGTAATACTAAAATGTAACTTGTTTTTAACTATTTTGTAACATTTTAACATTTCCCAACATAATATATCCTTTTTGTTTTCTTTTATTTTTCCATATTTCTGATATAATGAAACAGATACTGCTGTGCTATCCCCTCATTTCCGGCAGCACATTCAGGCAGTCCGCCAGGATAATATTCTGCCATAACTCTCTTTATCCATACATCAACCGGAAAAGCTTCTGCACGATGCATTCCAAAAAGCAAAACGCATTCCGCCACCTTAGGACCTACTCCTTTAACAGTCATAAGAGCTTTCCTTGCTTCTTCAATAGGCATTTCTTTAATTTTATCAAGCTCAATTTCTCCGGACGCAGTTTTCTGTGCCGCATCAATAAGATATTTAGCCCGGAAACCAGACCTGAGATATCCTAAAGAATCAACGGTTTCCTGTGCCATTTCAGCAGCAGACGGAAAATGTCCGTAATGATCACACAGTCTTGCGATAATGCCTTTTATCCTCGGAATATTATTATTCTGAGAAATTATAAATGAGCAAAGACATTCCCAGCTGTTCTGCTTTAAAAGTCTTATTCCTCCGGCAAATTCACACGCTTTTTTTAATGTTTCATCCTGTGAAAGTATTCCCTTTATTTTTCCATAATCAGTTTCAAGATCAAAATAATCCTTCCAGATATTTAAAAAATCCTTTTCTGACGTATTGTGAAAAATAAATTTTCCTTTATCCTGAGAAATTTCCAGCGGTCTGTCAAGAAAAAAACCACTGTATGTACATTCATATTCCGATGGAAGCCTCTCCCACCGGAATGCCTGACCGCAGTCAAGTGTTTCATCAAGGTCGAAATCCGGCTGTATAAGTTCAATATTATTATTTATTGCTTTATATTCCATTTTTATTCCTCCTGTATCCTATTATATAACAGCTTTATTTCATTTACAAGTATCACCGGTTGACATTTTTCCCATAACATTATATAATCATTAAAAAGACTAAGCGAAACGGAGTAAAATATGAAAAAGTTTACTTTTATTGCAGTCCTCTGCTGCTTTGCAGCACTGTTTTCAGGCTGTGAGGATATAAAGGAATCAAATAAGGAACCGGCGGAATCATCAGCAGCTGAAACTGTTGAAAATACTGATGACATCGAATCTTCTGAGGAATTAAGCTCCCGTGACAGGGAAATTAATACAGAAACTGATTTTGTTTTTGATGATGCAGGAATTTTAAATGACTCTGAATGGGATCAGCTTAATACATATACAGCATGGATATCAAAAACCTTCAAAATAAATGCTGCTGTGGTAACATCAGATGATATCGGAGACAAAAAGCCGGAGGAATATGCCGAAGAATATTACAATGAACTTTACAGCGGAGACGGATTTCTGTTTCTGTTAAATAATGATACGGGAAATGATTATTTTTACCGCAAGGGAGTTCCCTCCATGTTCATAACCGGAGGAGATATTGAAATGCTTTTCGCTGAAATCTCCCCCTGGCTTGTAACAGGAGAATACTTCGATTCAATAGAACATGTACTTGAAACGGCAGAGCTTAAGCTCCCGGAATATTTAACTGACCGCAGTCATATTCTTGAAAAGGAAGATATAAAAAATATAAATGACAAAATAAAAGATGCCGCCGGAGAAAACAGTCTTAACCTGTTTTTAACCTCAGATACCGGAGAAAAATCAATTGAAGACTATGCAAAGGAAAATTTCAATAATTATTATGATAAAAATTCAGACAGTGCGATGCTTGCTGTAAATACTTCAGACGGCAGCAGCTATATCTGTGCTTCCGGCAGTCTTGAACATATAAGGGATAAGCAGGAAGATATTCAAAAAGACATAAAAGACTGCCTTAAAACCGATGAAAATGGAGAAGAATACTTCGATTGTTCACAAGCTGCAGACTGTTTTATCAGTCTTATTGAATAAAATCAGATTTTTTTCACTTTTTCCATTGCTTTTTTTCGGGTTATGAGTTATAATATCTATATTGATATTTAAAAAATGTTCAGGAGGACGTAAAATGTTAGTATCAGCTAAAGAAATGCTTAATAAGGCAAGAGAAGGCAAATATGCAGTAGGTCAGTTCAATATCAACAACCTTGAATGGACAAAGGCTATTCTTCTTACAGCTCAGGAAAATAATTCACCTGTTATCCTCGGTGTATCCGAAGGTGCCGGAAAATATATGTGCGGCTATAAGACAGTTGTAGGCATGGTTAATGGCATGCTCGAAGAACTGAACATCACTGTTCCTGTTGCTCTTCATCTTGACCATGGTTCATTTGAAGGTGCTAAGGCATGCATCAATGCAGGTTTCTCTTCAATCATGTTTGACGGTTCACATTATGCAATTGAAGAAAATATTGCAAAGACAACTGAACTCGTTAATGCATGCAATGTTCTTGGTCTTTCACTGGAAGCTGAAGTTGGTTCAATCGGCGGTGAAGAAGACGGTGTTATCGGTGCGGGCGAATGTGCTGATCCTGATGAGTGCAAGGCTATTGCAGATTTAGGCGTTACAATGCTTGCAGCAGGTATCGGAAACATTCACGGCAAGTATCCTGAAAACTGGGCAGGTCTTTCATTTGAAACACTTGCAGCAGTAAAGGAAAAGGTCGGCGATATGCCTTTAGTTCTTCACGGCGGTACAGGTATTCCGGAAGACATGATCAAGAAGGCTATTTCACTGGGCGTTGCTAAAATCAACGTTAACACAGAATGCCAGCTTTCATTTGCAGATGCAACAAGAAAGTACATCGAAGCTGGCAAGGATCAGCAGGGCAAGGGCTTTGACCCAAGAAAGCTTCTGGCTCCGGGATTTGAAGCAATCAAGGCTACTGTAAAGGGAAAGATGGAACTGTTCGGTTCTGTTGGCAAGGCTTAATTTTAAAATCTGCTAATTTTAAAATAATTAACGCTCGTCTTTTAAAGACGGGCGTTTTTTATATCATGACGTATAATCCTCTATGAGAATATTAAGAGTTTTTTCATCTTCTGCATAAATCCCTTCTGCCAGCAGTTCCCTGTCATAATCTGACATCACGTTCACTGATACTCCCAGCTTTTTGAAAGGTGTTTCACTTTCTCCCCGGAAAACTGCCAGTTCGCCGTTATATTCCTTCAGGTAATACCCTATTGCCGCAGGCTGAGTTTCAGTAATAAAGCTTTCCTGTGCAAGCTTCTCCGCTCTGTTTTTCTGTCCCTTTACTGTATTTGCAACAGTGATAATTATGATAAGCATAGAAATTGCCATGCCAGACAGCAATGTTGCTATTGTAACTCTTTTATTCATTTTATTTCTCCTTACAGAAATTCATTAGTTTTCCATATTATTGACTAATTTTTTGAAAATATTCCATCTATTTTTTTAAAAAACTACTTAACACATCGCATAAAATGTGTTATAATAATAAAGTATGAATGTTCGCATTATACATATTTGAATTTATCAAAAGGAGACTAAAATTACAAAACTTAATTGAGGTAATACAAGATGACAGATAACAAAAATAACAGACGGGGAACCCCGAAGGACAGAGATAACAGAGACAATAAACCACGTACATCCTCAGGAAACACGGGTACTTCGGCTCAAAAACGTCAGAACCGTTCACCGTATGCGGCATATACCGGTAAACCACGAAATCAGACAGGTAAGTCCGGTTCGGTCTATGCCTCACATAAAAGCAGTACGGATACTTCCGGAAATATGCGCAAACGCCCAAATGAGCATACAGCAGGTACAGCCCATATTAAAAATTCCGGAACGACTGCAAAAAAAGTACCGCGAAAAACAAATGGTCCACGCAAAAAGAAAAATCCAAAGCTTGAGCTTGTGAAAAAAATCTTTGCTGTTTTAGGTACTACTTTGCTTTCCATATTCCTTGTGGTTGTTATCACCGGAACAATTGTTGCTACCGCAATGACTGTTTACGTTCTGGAATTTATGGACGAATCCACAGATGTTACGATTAAAGAGCTGGAAAACAGTGCCAACACAATTGTTTATGCCCAGGATGGTGATGATCTGATCCAGCTTTATGCAGTAAAAAATGACGTTCAGCGTGTTCCGGTTGACATTGAGGAAATTCCTCAGCATGTCCGGGATGCCTTCGTAAGCATTGAAGACGAACGTTTTTATTCCCATGAAGGTGTTGACTATAAACGTACATTTGCCGCCTTTGCAAACATGTTTATGCATATATATGATACCCAGCAGGGCGGTTCTACAATCACTCAGCAGCTTATTAAAAACCTTACGGGTGATGACGATCCGAGTCCTTCAAGAAAAATCAGAGAAATTTTCAGAGCTATGCAGCTTGAGAAAAAATACTCAAAGGATGAGATCCTTGAAAATTATCTGAACTATATCGGATTCGGCGGTCCTACAAACGGTATTCAGCTGGCGTCAATAAAATATTTCGGAAAAGATGTATCGGAACTTTCTATTGCTGAAGCCGCATGTCTTGCGGCAATTCCCAAAAGTCCGGAAACCCTTAACCCCTTCGCAGGCTATGAGGATGAAGACGGAAAATGGATAAATACCGGCAAGGAAGCAAACAGAGAACGTCAGGAAAATGTTCTGGCACATATGTATTCAAACGGCGTCATTTCCTATGACCAGTATCAGGATGCATTAAATGAAAAGCTTGTATTTACTGATTCTGATGAATATAAGGAAGCTCATCCGGAATCTGAAGCGGAATCCCTTATGGATGAACAGAAAGCTACATCATGGGTAGTTGATACTGCTTTGAGAGAATATGCCGCAGTCTTAATGGATCAGTATGGTATTGATGAAAGCGAAGCTATAAAAAGAATTAACAACGGCGGATATCAGATTTATACCACTATTGACTGGGATATGCAGCAGTATGTTGAAGAAAAATACAGCGACCTTAACAATCTGATGGATGCTGATTCAAACAGTACATGGGTGGATGAAGATGATGACGGAGAATATGAACAGATTTTTCCGCAGTCTGCATTCATTGCAATGGATTATGACGGTAACATATTAAGTATTGTAGGCGGCGTAGGAGAAAAAACTGAATCGCTGGCGTTCAACCGTGCAACAATGGCAAAACGACAGCCCGGTTCCTGTATAAAGCCTATCACCACCTATGGACTTGCACTTTACAGTGATCATATCCACTGGGGAAGTATATACAAAGACTCTCCTATTAAAATTGACGGAGACGAATGGCCGGAAAACTATGACTATATCTGGCGCAGGTCAAATATGTTTATTTACGAGGCACTGAGACAATCCAGAAATACTGTCCCGGCACAGCTTTGTCAGGAACTTACTCCCCAGACAGTATTCAACTTTGCAACTCAGAATCTGAATGTTGACCTTGTTGATGCTACAGATACAGGAGCTACGGATATTGCATACGCTCCTCTTACTATCGGAGCTCTGACTTACGGTATTTCACCGCAGAATCTTGTAAATGCATATATGCCTTACGGAAACGGCGGTACTTACTGCAGCTCTCATATAATCAGCAAGGTTGAAAAGGGTGATGGCTCGGTAGTTTATGAAAATGATGGAAATCCTCATGAAGCTGTAGATCCTGAAACAGCATGCGTTATGAATCATCTCCTTCAGGAGGTTGTTAAAAATGGTACCGGTACAGCAGCACAGCTTTCAAACAAAACTGTTGCCGGAAAAACTGGTACATCTGAAGACTGGAACGACCTTTGCTTCGTCGGTCTGACTGAGGATTTCGTAAGCGGAGTATGGATAGGCTATGATACAAAAAACGAACTTAATCATGGACTTTCCTCAGCTGGCGTATGGTACAATATTATCGGAGAATACGCTGACAGTATTGAATCTGACAACAGTTTCCCTGAATGTGATACAGTAATTTCTGCTCCTATGTGTTCCTCAACAGGACTTATTGCTGAATCATATTGTCCTAAGGGAATCACCGGATACTGGAAATCCAGCAACGCTCCACACTGTACGAATCATTCATCTGCAGCTAAAAAAGAGGAAGAAACTGAAAAGGAAAAAGAAGAGGAAGAAAGCAGTTCAGAAGCAGAATCATCTGAATCTTCAGAATCATCTGAAGAAGCAAACAGCGAACAGGAAGCACCCGCTGACAACAACAGCAGTGAAGACGCTGCACCAGAGTCACAACAGCAAGGAGAATAAACTTGAATAGCAAACTTAAAATAACATGCCCATGCCATTTCGGACTGGAAAGCGTTTTAAAATTTGAAGCAGTAAAAATAGGCGGCGAAAATATTACAGTAAAAGACGGACGTGTAAGCTTTGAAGGCGGATATGATATGGTTGCAAGAGCGAATATCTGTCTTCAGACCGCTGAACGTGTTCTTATTGAACTTGCAGAATTTCATGCTGAAACTTTTGAAGAACTTTTTCAAGGGGTAAAAAAAATTCCCCTTGAAAACTTCATAGGAATTAAAGATGCTTTCCCTGTTAAGGGACACTCACTTAATTCAGAACTTCACAGTATTCCGGACTGTCAGTCCATTATAAAAAAAGCCGCTGTAGAGCGTCTTAAGGAAAAATATCATACCGGATGGTTTGAAGAAACCGGCGCTGTCCACCAGATCCAGTTCACCATACTTAAAAACAATGTTAATATTTATCTTGATACTTCTGGTGTTGGTCTGCATAAAAGAGGCTACAGAAAGAATTCCAATGCAGCTCCAATAAAAGAAACTCTTGCTGCCGGAATTATTGATCTTGCACGAGTCAGAAGTTCAAGTATTGTATGCGATCCGTTTTGCGGAAGCGGAACATTTCTGATTGAATCAGCTTTAAAAGCTCTTAATATTCCTCCTTGCATCAACAGAAAATTTGCTGCTGAAAAATGGGACTGCATCAGTCCTGAAATCTGGCGTGAGGAAAGAAAGCGTGCTATCAGTCTTGTAAATAAAAATGCGGAATTTAAAGCATTCGGATTCGATATTGATGAGGAATCTGTAAAACTTTCTATCGACAACTCCGCAAAGGCAGGGGTTAAATCACGTATCACCGTTGAGCAGGCGGATATTTCAAATTACAAGCCAATGAACGCAATAACAATATGCAATCCTCCATACGGTGAAAGAATGCTTGAAATTAAAGAAGCCGAACAGCTATATGAAATTATGGGACAGGTTTTTCATCCTGACAGCAGTAATCCTTGTTATATAATTTCTCCTCATGAGGAATTTGAACGATTCTTCGGAAAAAAAGCTGATAAAAAAAGGAAACTGTATAATGGTATGATTAAATGTAATCTTTATATGTACTTTAAATGAAAAAGGAAGTCAAATGACTTCCTTTTTTAATATTGTTTTTACTTTTCAGCTGGTACGCTTTTCTCAGCCATAAATCTTGCAATTCCAGCGGCATCTCTTACATTGACACTGCCGTCGAGATTATAATCAGCATATTCCGGAAGTTCGGAAGATTTCTGTTCAGCCATTTTTTGTGCAATAAATGCGGCATCTCTTACATTAAGTCTGTTGTCACTGTTGCTGTCACCGTCTATGCGAATAAAACTAGGTTTAGCTTCAAAAACAGTTATTCCCATAGCATCGCTCCGCATATTTACATTTGTATTTTCAATATTCTCATCACTATTAACCTGTTCTAAAATCCCGGCAATATCATTAACATTTACCGACTTTATATTCACTTCGTATTGCTGACCAGCATCATCCTTTTTTTTCAATTCAAGACCTTTAAGTCCATCATATTTATCAACAGAAAAATTTTCATCTGGAGTTTTCAGGTTAATTGTTAATGAATCAAGCTGCCATACTTCATAAGAATATGATTTATGGTTAAATGAAGCATCTACCTTGTCTTCAATCATAAAATTCTTCATTTCATCAATAATTGTTTCATCATCTTTGTTTGCATTATCAATAAAATAAACTTTTTCACCAGTTAAATCATATTGATCTGCATATAAATTATATAGCGGATATGATGAATCAATATACACTATACTATAATCATCAGTCAATCCCAAATACTCATTTGTAACTTCAATATCTTCAGGAATTGCCACAACGAAACTTGAATCAAGATATTTACATGAAAGCAAATCACCATTTTTATAACCTTTAATATTTGAATCTCCATTTTTCCATACAATATTATCAGAATTCAGATAATATTCAGGTAGCTCTTCTGGTAAACCCATATCAGCAAAAATTGTCATTGACAAACAACTTCCTACCATTACTGTTGCTATTATGCCGGATAATATTTTTCTTAATGATTTTTTCATACATATCAACTCCTTATATTATAAGTTTGGATTATTATACGCAAATTGTAATACTGTTGGTCTTACAATTGGACCTATCTCATTACCGTACTTCAAACCAGAGCAAATACCAATAACTGTTTTATATGTCTTCATATTACTTCCATCTGAATTTCCATAATCAGTTTCAACATAAATTGGACCACCACTGGTTCCACCAGCAGTATCAGCACTAGTTGTTAATTCTAAACCATCTATAGAATCTAAAATAGTACCATTAGATATTTTTAAAACAAGATTTGTATTATTGTAATTTGCATATCCCAAGCAATGTATATTCATATTATTGCTTATAGCTGATTCTGTAGGCATTCCAAGTAACGCTTTTCCATATGCACTTAAATCTTCTTCTACTGTAATAATAGCATAATCATAACCAGGATCACCCTGAATTTGTTTTTTTGCGACATGGGTTGCTATAGGAGTTACTGTTGTACCATTATCATTCTGAGGATTAGAATTAGGAATCTCAATAACTGGAGAAGTAAAAAAATTACCGCTGTTATTTACCATATGTGCAGCTGTCATGATCTCATGATCACCTATAATAAAACCCGTTCCAATTGGCATGCTATAAATTCCTGGAGTTTCTGTTGGAACAAAATATTTTATAGAAACAATCGTTTGCTCTAATGGTGCATCTGCTCTATTATCTTCATCAGAAAGAGCCGCTACAGCAGCATAATTAGATATATCGACCTCTGGGATTGAAGGCAATGTATATTCTGTTGTTGTACCAGTAGCATATGTATATTTAAGATATGTAGTACCTGCTATATCAGCATTTGCTTCATACATATTATATCCGCCGAAAATCACGCCAAGCGTCATTACCACAAATGTTAAAATTGCCGTTATTTTAGTTTTCTTATTAATCATTATCATTTTTATCATCTCCTTTATTTAATGGGTAGTTACTGTTTTAGAAGTTCCGAGAATATACGCCGTTATCATATCCCCATCAATCCAATCAACAATCCCATTCTGATTAACATCAATAGTACTTACATCAGACGGTGCCCATGCTCCGCACAGAAATTTGTTCATCATAACTGCATCAGATGAGCTGACATATCCATCCTTGTTAATGTCATAACGAGAATCATAGTTTGCGCTAACAACTCCGCTTAAAGCGGAAACTGACATCACCGCTGCTGCGGCAATACCCATAACCATTTTTTTGAATTTAACCATTTTTTACATTTCCTCTTTTCTATTATTTTTAATATTAGTTGTTGATATTTAAAATTTTTCACCCTCCAATCACATATAATATTTATTTAAAATGACAAGTCACCTCTTCCTGTCATTTCATATTAAATATAATAAAAACATGCATTCAAAATTTTAAAAGTAAAGGAAATATTTATTCAAGTTACCAAGCCATACTAAATCTCCTATATTTTGTGTTTTAATTATAGCACCTTATGGTTAAGTTTTCAAGAGCAAATAAATAATTTTCAATATTTTTGTAATTTTGCACAAAAATTGTTGACATATTTTGCCATTATAACAAATTAAAATAATTCCAGTCATATAAATCATAAAAAAGAATATAATATTATTGCCGTCAAAAAACGGCATGAGGTGGCAGAATGAAAATTAAAAAAATTATTGCAGCTGCTGCCATTATTACGGCTCTGACCGCCGGACAGCCTGTTCAGGCTTTAAGCAGTGAAAAGAAAGGCTACGGTCAGGGAACTGTTACCGACAGTGAAAATTGCCCTGTCGGGGCAGCAGATTTCAACTCCCAATACGGCGAATTAGACGCCTATGCACTGACAAATGATAAAAACAGAATTATTCTGACTTTCGATCAAGGCTATGAAAATGGATATACCGCACCAATACTCGACGTACTCAAAGAAAAAAACGTTAAAGCAATTTTCTTTCTGACAGGGGATTATGCTAAAAAAGAAGAAGATTTGGTAAAAAGAATGATTGATGAAGGGCATATTATCGGAAATCATGGAATGACACATGCTTCTATGCCCGAACTAAGCGATGAAGAACTTAAGGAAGAAGTAATGAGTCTTCACAACTTCGTACTCGAAAAATACGGATATGAAATGCAGTATCTGCGTCCCCCCTGCGGTGAATTTTCAGAAAAATCACTGGCTGAATGCAAAGAACTCGGATATAAAACTTTAATGTGGAGCTTTGCTTACGTTGACTGGAAAACAGATGCTCAGCCGGAATACGGTCAGGCTCTGGAGCGAATTGTATCTTCGGCTCACGGCGGAGGAATCTACCTCCTTCATTCGGTTTCAAGTACTAATGCCGCAGTACTTGGCGAGGTAATCGATAAATTAAGAGCAGAAGGCTTTGAATTGTAACAAAAATCCCCCGTATCATAACGGGGGAAATTTTTATTTCATATTCTTTTTAAACTCAAGGAATTCTTCATAAGTTCCCTGTCTGTCAATACATCCTTCCGGTGTAATTTCAATAATTCGGTTTGCTACAGTCTGTAAAATTTCGTGGTCATGAGAAGCAAGAAGTATAACACCCTTGAAACTTACCAATCCATTATTTACTGCGGTAATGCTTTCCAGATCAAGATGATTTGTAGGTCTGTCAAGAATAAGAACATTAGAGCCGAACAGCATCATTCTTGAAAACATACATCTTACCTTTTCGCCTCCGGAAAGTACATTTACCTTTTTATACACATCATCTCCCGAAAACAGCATTCTTCCCAGAAAACCACGAAGATATGTGTCTGTTTCATCTGTTGAGTATTGCCTCATCCAGTCAATAATCGACATGTCACAGCCGTCAAAATATTTATTATTATCTGCCGGGAAATATGATACCGATGTGGAAACACCCCATTTGAAATCACCTTCATCAGGCTGTTCTTCCTCCATAAGGATTTTAAACAGCATTGTAATTGCCTGTTCACTTTCACTTATAAAAGCAACCTTATCCGTTCTGCCAAGTGTAAAGCTTATATTATTCAGCAGCTTTTCACCGTCAGCAGTTTTTGAAATACCATTAACTGAAAGAATTTCCTTGCCCAGTTCCCTTTCAGGACTGAATCCAATAAAAGGGTACTTTCTGCTTGATGCCGGCATTTCCTCAACTGTAAGATTATCAAGGAGTTTTCTTCTTGATGTTGCCTGTTTGGACTTTGATTTATTTGCAGAAAATCGCTCAATAAATGCCTTAAGCTCTTTAATTTTCTCTTCAGTCTTTTTATTCTGCTGTTTTATCATTCTCTGCATAAGCTGACTTGATTCGTACCAGAACTCATAGTTACCTACATACATTTTAATTTTTGTATAGTCAATATCAACAATATGAGTGCAGACATTATTGAGGAAGTGTCTGTCATGAGATACTACCAAAACCGTACCGAAATACTCTGCCAGAAAATCCTCAAGCCACTTTACAGCGTCAATATCAAGATGGTTAGTAGGCTCGTCCAGCAAAATTATATCCGGATTTCCGAAAAGAGCCTGTGCCAGCAATACCTTTACTTTTTCATTACCGGAAAGCGAAGACATCTGACTATACAGAATATCCTCAGGAAGACCAAGTCCCTGAACAAGCTTTGATGCATCTGATTCAGCCTCCCAGCCGTTAAGTTCAGCAAATTCTGCTTCAAGCTCAGAAGCTTCAACGCCGTCCTCCTCGGAAAAATCCTCTTTGGCATATAAAGCGTCCTTGCGTTTCATTATTTCATACAAACGAGCATTTCCCATAATAACGGTATCAAGAACTGTATATTCTTCAAAAGCAAAGTGATCCTGCCTGAGAACAGAAAGTCGCACTCCTTTTTGTATTACTACCTCACCTGTAGTAGGCTCAAGATCTCCGCAGAGAATTTTAAGAAATGTTGACTTTCCTGCACCGTTAGCTCCGATTATTCCGTAACAGTTACCGCCGGTAAACTTCAAATCAACATTTTTAAATAGAGTGGTTCCGCCGAACTGCATACTGACATTTGAAACTGTAATCATCAAATAATACTCCTTAAATATATAATAAGTTACATGCTTTTATTATAACATAAGCTTTATTGTGATTCAAGGGATTTTATAAGTTTCCATGAAAAGCAAATGCATAAAGCAAGAGATGCCCTGCAAATGAGGGCATCCCCTTTGGCATAGATTTTTACATAGCATCTAATAGTGTCAAGATTGCCTGCTGTTGTTTTAAGCTTATTCATCATCTGATTTACACTGATTATCAGGGACATACAATAAAACATCTTCAACCCTACAATCAAGAATGCTGCACAAATCATTTAATAACAATGTAGATAACCCCATATTATGTTTTAAACGATGAATCGTATTTTTACTAAAATTATATTTTTTAATCAAAGTATATGTTGTTATATTTTTCTTTTTCATTGTTTCCCATAAGGGCGAATAACTTATCATTTTATCACCATATTAAGTATAAAATAGACTTAATATATTGACTATCCTTAAAATTTTGAGTATAATATTAATATAATCAGAATTTAAAGAAATATAAGCTTTTATAACATGGAAAGAAGTGAAAAAATTGGGCATCAGAAAAATAAGTGGTATTGTTCTTAAGAAAAACCGGCGTTATATTAAGATTTTAAGGGACGACCGCCATGACGGCGGCTATGATTTGCTGACCTACTCCGGAGCAGCCAGATATCTTGCAGAAGGAGACAGATTTTCGCTTTTTGTAACTGCGATTTCCATGAAAAAAAGCAAGGGAATAAAAATTTGTACTTTTACGGATTCAACTTTTCAAAAAGACAGGTCAAAATCATTTCAGATTTCCTTTAATGAAAAAGAGTTAAAGCTTTTGCTTTATATTGCAAATGAAAAATATGAGTTTATAATAAACAACCCCAAACATGATAATTATACAAATGAAGACATAAAACATTTAAATAGTATTTTAAATAAAATCGCATCAGAAATATATTCACAATAAGTTTTATTCTGATATAGAAAAAATTTATAATGAATCCTGAATGTGAAATTATGGATTCAGAACCTGTCCACATAGAGTCAAAGCCTGCGCAACAGAGTATGGATATGGGA
>NZ_JBJFHN010000135.1:0-6253 GCF_051893655.1 Porcipelethomonas sp.
AGTTCACAGGTCAGGGCAACAGAAGCTACTGTTATTGAAAGAATTCCTCCCCGTATTAAGGTGCGTGACGGTGCAGCACTTGAGCTTCCGCATATAATGATACTTATTGATGATGAAAAAAATACTGTCATAGAACCCCTTGCCGACAGCAAAAAAGATATGAAAAAATTATATGACTTTGATCTTATGCAAAACGGCGGAAAAATAAGCGGATATCTTATCGACAGAGAAAAGTGTTCTCAGATAACCAATGCTCTTGATCTTCTGGGGGATGCCGAAAGCTTCAGAAAAAAATACGGCAGTAATTCTGTTCTTCTGTATGCTATGGGTGACGGAAATCATTCTCTTGCTACTGCAAAGGAATTTTATGAACAGCTGAAAAGAAACAATCCGGACAAGGACTTTTCAAATCATCCGGCAAGATATGCTCTGGCGGAAATCGTAAATCTTCACAGTCCTGCACTTGAGTTTGAAGCAATTCACAGAATCGTTACTGAAACTGATACTCTCAAGCTTACAAACGCTATGTATGATGCCCTTGCTCTGTCAGATACGCCGTCTGATCAGTCCTTTAAAATAGTTTCAAAGGGCAGGGAAAAAACGGTTTATATTCACAATAAAACGTCTAATCTTACTGTTGGAAGTCTTCAGAATTTCATTGATAAATACCTTTCAGAAAACAAAGGAAAGGTTGATTATATTCACGGTATTGATGTTGTAACAAAGCTTTCTGAAAATGAAAATTCCATTGGTTTCATTCTGCCTGATATGAGCAAAAATCAGCTGTTCCCTACTGTTATAAAAGATGGCGCACTGCCCAGAAAAACATTTTCAATGGGTCATGCTGAGGATAAGCGTTATTATATTGAATGCCGTAAAATAAAATAACAAAATAGCACCTTATTAAAATATCCGCCTTTATTACAAAGGCGGACTTTGTATTTTTATGTAATATTAATTTTATGAAACATGTTTTCAAAAGTATCAAGCGTTACCGGCTTTGAATAATAATAACCCTGAGCCACATTACATCCGCATTTAAGAAGATATTCAGCTTGTTCCTTTGTTTCCACTCCCTCAGCAACAGTATTTATTCCAATATCATTTGAAAGGCTGATAGTATGCAGTATAATCTTTTTGCCTTTGTCAGTAACCATGGTTTCATTAAGGAAATTCCTGTCAATTTTTAAAATATCAAACGGTGTGTTTTTAAGCATATTCAGTGAAGAAAATCCTGAACCGAAATCATCCATAAGTAAAGTGTACCCCGCATTTTTCAGCTGTTTTAAAGTATCCATAAGACATTTCTGGTCATCATAATATACAGTTTCTGTTATTTCAAGTTCAAGATATCTTTTATCAATATTATATTTACTTACCAATCCGTTTAAAATTTCAATAAGCCTTGGATTCCCCACATTGACTCTTGAAACATTTACCGAAATAGGTACAGGTTTCTGACCACTGTCCATCCATCTGCGAATAGTAAGACATGCCTGTTCCCAGATATATTTGTCCAGATTAACTATAAATCCATTTTTTTCAAAAAGAGGTATAAATTTATCCGGCATGATCAAACCCTTTTTAGGATGTATCCATCTTACCAAAGCTTCTGCGCCAATTATTTCAGAAGTTTCTATATTATATTTCGGCTGAAGATACATGGAAAACTGTCCATCTGCCAAGGCAATTTCCATTTCATTTTCAATGCTTTTATCCTGTAATATTTTACTTATTATATCTTCATTATAGAAAGCATAATGCATAATGTGATTTCCTTTAATTGTTTTTTTAGCCATATTAGCATAATCACATATCAGCCGTGAAGACATATTTTTATCAGTTATTTTATATATTCCATATGAAATGGCAAGCGGAATATTTTTATACATTATAATCCTGGAACTAAGCTTTTCAATTTTATTTATAATATCACTATCATCTGTATACTCGGTAAATACACCGAAATAGTCACTTGTAAATCTTCCTGTCAGCTGGTCAGTACCGCTGAACATCTTGCGCAGATGAAAAGCAATAAATTTCAGTATTTCATCAGCAAATTCAAGCCCATAAAGCTCATTTACCGTTTTAAATTTTTCAATATCAAATAATATCATAGCATATGATTTATCTGATTCTTTTACTAAGATGTCATGCATTTCCCTGCAAAAAGCTTTTGAACCGACAAGACCTGTAAGCTTATCCGCAGATTCATCAAAACTGTTTTGTATATATTCAGATTTCAAAGTATTGTCAATATCCCTGACAGTACCAATTATTGTACAGATTTCCCCTCCGGCATCACAGACTCCGGAAAAATAAATTTCACACTCAAAAAAATTTCCTTCATTATTTTTAAGCCTTATTTTTGCACATCTGCTTCCCGTTTTTTTAGTATAATCAATGCTGGCACAGAAAGCATCCTTGTCCTCATTAAAAATAAAATCCGAATTTATGAATTCATTAAACGGTTTGCTTACATTTTGTTCAAATAAAAAATTATTCTGAAGATTGGAAAAAACAGTTATAGAATCCTCTCTCATATCCAGTTCAAAAACCATTATGTCCGAATGTGCAATTACAGATTTGTATTTCTGTTCCATAAGTTGATATTGGTAATTAATCTTTTCTTCCTTATTGAAGTAATCAGATTTTATAATCATAGCCTCATTTTCACAGGTACTCAGATCCATAAGCATTGCAAAAAATGAATGTTCATCCACAGCTACAGCTTCAAAATAACACCATCTGTAATTTCCGGAATTGTCTTTAAGTCTTATCTCTGATTTAGACTTGCCATTATGAAATAAATTGATATTTTCTAAACGGCATATATCATCAGGATAAATATTTCTTTTAAATTCAAAAGTAAATTTATCCCAGCTGTCACCATCGCTTATTTCTGAAAAATTTCCGCAGCTTTTTATTTTCAGTAAACAGTCAGATTTATTGTCAACATATAAGACCTCATCAAATGAATCAAGCATTTTCTCAAGAACATGCCTGCTGTCAAATACCAGATTATTTAAATTGATGAGTTCCATTGTGTCACCTCATTTTGTATTAATATATATAAATATGATACACGATTTTTCTAAAAAAGTCAATAATCTGCTTATAATTTTAATCAAAATCAATGCTTTTTTGTTAGATCTGTACAATTGCAACTATGATTTTTACATGAAAAAATATTATTTATCATTATCCAGAAAGCGATTTGACGCTCCGCTTTTTATATAATCTTCTGTGCTGCCAAAAAACACCTGCTTTTTATTTACATGTAAAATTTTGGACGCATACCTGCATGCACTTTGTATATCATGAGATATCATAATAATTGTTATACCCAAATCATTATTGATTTGCGATATCAAATGATACATATCAATAGTAACAGCCGGGTCAAGACCTGTTACAGGTTCATCAAGAAGAAGAACCTTTTCTGTAGCACACAGTGCCCTTGCAAGCAGTACCCTTTGCTGCTGACCACCTGAAAGCTCACGATAGCAATGATCCTTAATATCAGTTATCCCAAGCTTGTTCATGATATCACTGACTTTGAGTTTATCTTCCTTACTGTAAAAAGGCGAAAATCTATGCTTATTAAGACAGCCGGAAATGACTGCTTCATACACGCTTGCCGGAAAATCACGCTGCATATTAGTCTGCTGAGGAAGGTAGCCTATTTCATTTTTCTTAAGATTTCCGCTGTATATGATTTCACCTTCCGAAGGCTGTTTCAGTCCCAGAATACCTTTCATAAGCGTACTTTTTCCTGCACCATTCTCCCCCACTATACACAGATAGTCACCTGAATCAACGCAAAAATTAAGTTCCTGTACAACAGTTACATTATCGTATGAGAAAGATAAGTTCCTGCATGTAATTAAAGTCTCTTCCATTTTTTTCTCCTGAATTTATTTTATTTACTTTATTGTATCATTGACTATATTTTTTGTCAAGACAAAATCATCGGCAGATTCATTATAAAAGCCAGTCTTCAATAATCATATCGGTTCGATGGAAACAATATTGCCGCTTAAATCTTCATAATATCCTGCATTACCGCTTGAAAGCATATTGTAATCAGCATAATCTGAATCAATAATAAACTCTACAACATTTCCGGAATTGTCCCCTCTGGGCACATAACAGCATGTTGCATCTGTATGAAGATCAGATTTTACATCTGCCACTACTGCACTAAAACAGTATCCGCTGTCAAGATATATCATAAACCTTTCGCCGCATCCGCCGGTAATACCAGTACCAAGTGCCACGCAGTAGTCATCTCCTATCCGTCTGAATCCTCTGTAATCTGTATAAGCCTGCTGCTGCATTTCATACTGTACCGATGACGTATCAGTTATACATCTGTAGTCCATATACGCCTTAAAGGAACTGTCAAAACCATCATCAAACATGCTTGTCTTTGCATAATCCTCTGATGTTTCTTCATGTTCTTCTTCTGTTATTTCTTCAGTTACTTCCGTTTCCGTCTGAACATCGTCATATACTTCATCCTCAGCAGAATCCTCGCAAGTGTCCTCAGTCTGGACAGTAGATTCATCCTCAGAATCATCAGGTACTTCGCATACGGTCTCAGCAGTTTCACTTTCATGAACACGCATTTCAGTACTATACTGTATTCCCGTTGGCTTGTCTCCGGGAGTCAGCAGTATCATTGATGATAAAATTCCAATACAAAAATTATATGCAAATAAAATAAGAATCGCCTCCGTTAAATTAGTTATTGGCATATATTTCCTATCTTATTCGCAGAATTTTAAAAATATACATTACAATTAAATTAATTTTTTTATTTTAATGTAATCAAATTGTAAAAATGTTTTCTTAACTGAAATTTTTGATCAGGTTTTTTACATGTCTGACTGAAATCCAATAAATAAGGGATGCCCTCAATTACAGAGCATCCCTCTTTTCATATAAATCTGAAAAATTTATAACTTATGCCGGAAGCAGATTATAAACTGCCTCATAAATTCGTCTTGCAACATAAGGATTATTCATTGTATAAAGGTGAATACCATCAACCCCCTGTGAAATGAGATCAACTATCTGGTCAATTGCATAGGCAATACCTGCATCTCTCAGTGCAAGAGGATTATTTTCATATCGGTCAATCATCTTCATAAACTTTTTCGGCATATTCACTCCGCATAGCCTTACCATTCTCTCAATCTGAGCCTTATTGGTTACAGGCATGATTCCTGCTTCAATAGGCAGATTGATACCGGCAAGAGCAGTACGCTCACGAAAAGTATAAAAATAATCATTGTCAAGAAAAAGCTGTGTTATAAGCTGTGAAGCACCGCTTTCAGCTTTGCGTTTCAGATTATTTATATCATCTATTATGTTACGGCTTTCCGGATGTCCTTCAGGATAGCATGCAGCAAGAATATTAAAATCATATCTTTCACGGATAAATGAAATAAGCTGGTCAGCATGCGTAAATCGTCCTGCCGGCGGAATATCCGGAGATATATCTCCTCTGAGTGCAAGAATATTTTTTATTCCGCTTGCTTTGATTTTTTCAAGAATATCTACGGCTTCCTCCTCGGTAATATTAATTCCAGGAAGGTGGGCAACACTTTCAATACCGTAAATATTCTTTACATCTGCCGCAATCTGTATTGTCTTTTCGCAGTTTTTTCCTCCGCCTGCACCGTATGTAACGCTGATGAAATCAGGCTTTAAACCGGTCAGACCATCAAGAGTCTTATAAATTACCTTTTCGTCGGATGTAGGCTTCGGGGGAAATATTTCAAATGACAAAGCTGTTCTGTTTCTGAAAATTTCAGAAGTTTTCATTTCTGATCTCCTTTGCCGCATTTACAAGATTTTCAAGGCTTGGAACAGTTTCAGCATTTCCTCTTGTTTTCAGTCCGCAGTCAGGGTTTACCCAAAGCTTTTCAGCCGGGATTCTGTCAAGCATCTTGTTCAGTGCGGCTTTGATTTCATCCTTTGACGGAATTCTTGGCGAATGAATATCATAAACACCCGGACCTACTTCTGTACGGAAATCATTTTCTTTCAGTACATCAAGGATTGTAAGATCTGAACGTGATGCTTCAAATGTAATTACGTCTGCATCCATATCATCAATATCCTTTATAATATCCGCAAATTCGCTGTAACACATATGAGTGTGAATCTGAGTTTCCGGCTTTACACCGCTGTGAACCAGACGGAATGCAGGAATTGCCCAGTCAAGATAATCGCTCTTCCAGTC
>NZ_JBJFHN010000136.1:0-6223 GCF_051893655.1 Porcipelethomonas sp.
AGCTGTCACTTTTTCCTTTATAATAAACTTCACTGACGTCTTCCGGAGAATTATGAGTAAGCATAAGTATGCTATAAGCGGTAAAATAAAAAATACGGAAATATGAAAAGGAAAAATGAAAAAATATACCGTTCATAAAAATTTTGAAATTTTAAATTTATTGCTGTAATAAACAGAGGAGGATTACTGGATTTGTTTCAGTTTTGTCATTCCGGATTGTCGAATTAATAAATTGGTAACATCTTTTTTACAAATAGCTGCAAATTTTGATATAAACATTTAATAATTGCTATTGCTTTATTAAATTTAATGTGTTAATATAAAGAAGTAGAAAAAAACAGGAGGTAGAACAATGGTTAATAAAATTAAGGTGTTAATAGGAGACGACAGCGTTGAATATGGTATTACATGCGCAAGCACTCTGAGGAGTATGGGAATGTATGCCGTAACAAGACCAAAGGACGGAGGGGTATTGTTTGAAACTATAAAGAATGACAGTCCCGACGTAGTTATCGTAGACGCTATTCTTCCGCACATGGACGCCATAGAACTCATTAAGAAAGTTCAGGCACTCGGCGGCAAGAAACCTGAGTTTATTGTTACATCCTCTTATGACAATCCGTTTATTGAAAGACAGGTCATGCAAAACGGAGCGGCATACTTTATGCTTAAGCCATTTGATGTTAATGCACTGGGCGACAGAATTCTTTCACTTATCCACGGAACAGGAACTGAGTCTAAAGAAGATAACGGTCAGGACATGGAGGTTATAGTGACAGAGGTTATTCATCAGCTTGGCGTACCGGCACATATCAAAGGCTATCATTACTTAAGAGAAGCTATACTTGCATCTTTAGAAGACAAGGAACTTCTGGAAAGCGTTACTAAAATGCTTTACCCTACTGTTGCGAAAAAATTTGATACAACCTCATCAAGAGTAGAAAGAGCTATCAGACATGCTATAGAAATAGCATGGGACAGAGGAAACCTGGATACTCTGAATTCATTTTTCGGTTATACAGTAAATACCTGCAAAGGCAAACCCACAAATTCAGAATTTATAGCACTGATTACAGATAAACTGCGTCTTCAGTATAAACCCGTGCTTAAAAGAGCCTGACCACTTGTAATATTTCTTCTTTTGTGATAATATGTTATTGTGTACAGTTGATTTTATTATCTGAAGGGAAGAACGTTTTATGAATTTTGAAAAGCAAAACATTTATGAACTGGAATTTAATCCGTTTAAGCTTATCGGCAAGGACTGGTTTCTTCTTACCAGCGGTAATCTGAATGAATATAACACCATGACAGCATCATGGGGACAAATGGGCGTTTTATGGAACGCTCCGGTATTCACAACTGTTGTAAGACCAAGTAGAAAAACTTTTGAACTTATGGAAAAGAATGAATATTTTACCGTTTCATTTTTTGATGAAAAGTACAGAAAAGCATTAAGCTTCTGCGGATCACATTCCGGCAGGGATTATGACAAGGCTCAGGAAACCGGTCTTACTCCTGCAGAATTTGACGGGAATACTGCTTTTGAAGAAGCAAATCTTATTTTAGTATGCAGAAAACTTTATACGCAGAATATGGAAACTGACAGTTTTCTTGATAAAAGCCTTCTTAAATTTTACGAAAGCGATCCGCTTCATAAAGCATTTACTGGAGAAATTGTCAGCGTATATAAGAAAATATAATCAAATATTAATAAAGGGTGCTTTTTGCAAGGTTAAAAAGCACCCTTTTATTTTTTTGCCTTTGATTGACTATCATAGAAAAATAAGGTATAATATTCACATAAGAGATAATACTAATCATAAATGGAGGAAGCAATGAAAAAATTAATATCGCTGATTACATCAGCAGCATTGTCTGTTTCTGTTATAGTTTCATCAGGCTCTCAGGCAATGGCATCATATCTGTATTCTGAAAGCATTGACAATGAGCAGTACAGATGCATAGTCAGACTCACAGAAGACCCTATTTCAAAAAATGAAACTGCCAAAGAAATGGGGGTTTCAGAATTTATACTTACCGATGAGGGAAAAGAAGAATATGCCTCAATAATGGAAGAACATGAATTTGTTCAGGAACAGCTTTCCAGTTTTCTTGGCAAGGCAATCACACCAGAATATGAATATACGGCTGCATTAAACGGCTTTAGTTTTAATATCAGCTATAGTGATTTTAAAAAAGTCAAAAACAGCAAAGAAACTTTGGGAATATCAGATATATGTTTAACAGCCCCTATCCAGGATAATGAATACACATCAGAAACCGAAGCCGAAAACACATCCGAAAGCAATACATATTCCTATGAAAGTATTACAGATAAGGTAATGGAAGCTGTCGGAGTAAACGATACCGGATATTCAGGCGATGGTATGGTCATTGCCATAATAGACGATTCCTTTGATTTAAGGCATGAATTTTTAACCATGCCTGAAGGTGTTTCAGGAAAAATATCACGTGAAGATGTTAAGGCAATTTCTCCGTATACATCTGCTTCAAGTGTCGGCGGAAAGGGATTTTACTACAGTGAAAAAATTCCGTTTGCATTCAATTATTATTCAAAGGTAAACGATACACTTAAAGACTACGCCTTTCACGGAACTCATGTTGCCGGTATTGCTGCCGGAAATCCGGACGCTGTAACAAATACATCATACAATCCAAGAGGAATTGCACCAAACGCTCAGCTAGCTTTAATGTCAGTATATGATCTGGAAGACAGTAAACTTCTTGCCGCATATGATGACTGTCTCTATATTGGTGCAGATGTTATAAATGCAAGCTATGGTCAAGGCGGTGTGACATTATATAACGATACAACTATATTTGAAAAGGAAGCAATTAATAATATTACTGATACGGGAACTGTTTTCTGTGCAGCTGCCGGAAATGACGGAAAATCTGAATTTAATTCAATGGATTATAGTTCAGGCGGATGTCCTGACAATATTACAAGTACATTGTCAGTTGGTTCAGCAGAGAACTTTTTTACCTTGTCAAATTTTATAACAGTAAATGAAAATTCCTATGAAATACTTCCAGGAACCATTAACATTTCAGAAGAATTTAACGGAAAAACTATGGAATATGTTGCTGTTCCCGGATTAGGTGAAGAATCAGATTACGAAAATATTGATGTTGAAGGCAAAATTGCTCTGGTGGCAAGAGGAAAAATCACCTTTGACGAAAAGGCAATGAATGCGTTTATAGCAGGTGCTGAAGGAATAATTTTCTATAATACTGCCGAAAGCAGCGAACTGACTATTTCATGCGAATCACTTCCTTCAGGGCTTATATCATATGACAATGGCATGAAAATGATTGATGAAAATAAAAAAGTCGTTTCTTTCAGTAATAAAAATCAGATATCATTAAAATACAGCAAGGAAGTAATGAGCAGTTTCTCTTCATGGGATTATACAGAAACTCTCATTTTAAAACCTGATATTACCGGATTCGGAGGAAATATTTTATCCTCTTATCCAAACGATAAAAATACAAGTTCAAATAGCGTTCACAATAAATATAAAACCCTTTCCGGTACTTCAATGTCTGCTCCGCAGCTAACAGGAATAAATGCTTTGCTTAAACAGTATCTGAAAGAAAATATGGAACGTTACGGAATAACATCTGAAGCAGACTACACTGAGCTTATGGCAAAACTTCTTATGTCTACTGCAACTCCCATATACACAAGCGACGGACTTGAACTGGCTTCTCCGAGAGTACAGGGAAATGGTCTTGCCAATATTGCAGATGCAATTAATACCCCTTGCTATATTTCGTCTGAAAGTGAGACTGATAATTACCGTCCGAAAATTTCATTAGGTGAAGATAAATCTGGAAACTATACTCTTCAGTTTAATATACACAATGTCAGTGATACCGCTCAGACATATCACTTAAATGAAGCAGTATTCTGCGATTCTACTACTGACGGTACTCTTAACTGGAATACGCAGCGTCTTATTAAAGACGAGGATTACAATATAAAATTCATGGATCCGAATTATGGAGCAGAAATCCAGGATATCACAGTTGAACCCGGAAGTACGGCTGCTTTAACAGCTCAAATCATCATTACCGGAAAATACGACAAGATTTTTGAAGAATTTAAAAACGGTACATTTATTGACGGCTATATCACTCTTACCGGAGAATCTGTTCCGGATCTTACCTTGTCATTCATGACTTTCTGCGGAGACTGGTCTGAAAACAATAAAGCGTCTTTATTTGAACCATTTATATACAAAAATCCAGACAACGAATATGGTTCATATCTTTCAGATTTAACAAATATGGCAGGAATGAATATACTGAGCTATATTGACGCATTTATGAACGGAGAAGAATCTGATGTAAACCAATTTGTTTCACATCCATATTTTTCTCCTCTTACCGAATCAGATTCAGACATGGATGATGTGGCATTTAACATACTTGCCTTAAATATGTATGTGAAAAGACGCTGTTATGATATAACTGTTGAAATATACAATACAGACGAACAGGGTATAGACGATAAATTGGTATATAAGGAAGTGCTTGGAAGCGGGAACACATGGAAAGATTCAAATGGATATCTGGCAGAAAATAATTATGAAATTGAATGGGATTTCCGTGATGTAGACGGAGAAATTCATAACAATGAAACATATAACATCTGGATAAAGGCAAAAACTCCGCTTTCAGATTCTTATTCTTTGTCACCTATAACCCAGAGCTTTACTATTGATATAGAAAAGCCGGTAATAGAGTCATGCGGTATTATCAATATCGGCGAAGAAAAATATCTTATGATAAATGCATCAGATAACGGAGAACTTCAGGGAGCAATTTCATTCTCAGATGACGAGGAATTGTATGACCTTACCGGAGCAAAAAATGAAAAAGCATCTGAATCCCTTCTTGTAGGAATCCCTGAAGATAATTCAAACGGCTATATAGAAGTTTATGATATGGCAGGCAACTATGAAACAATATATTTCAGCGATATCAGCGCAAATGAAATTACACTGAACGCCAAATCAGATCTGTATTTTACATCAGATGAAAAAACCTTTAAAGATAAATTCTACTTTACTGACGAATCAGGACAAACAGTGAAAGTAAATTTTGACTTTTCAAGCGACCCACAAACTGTTTATGACGAAGAACTTGGCTATACAACACTTCTGATAAACGGCGATGATACTGCCGATATACCGGTAGAAGTAGGTCTGAGAGGAGACGCTAATCTGTCCGGAAAAGTAGATGTAAGAGATGCATCATATATTGCTGCAATGATGGCTAATAAAAAGAGCAGTAACTATACAGAATTTATGGAATCCCTCGCAGGCTACTGCGGAGATTATAATAAAGACGGAGTTACAAATGTCCGTGATGCAGCAGCAATAGCTGCATATCTCGCATCAAGATACCAGCATTAATTATGAAAAAAAAATCCTGACGCTTTTAAATTGCGTCAGGATTTTTTTATTTATTCACTGTCTGATGATGAATCAGCTGAAACAGGTTCAGCTTCTATGGAAACCTTCTGAAGCCCTACTGCCCATACTTTATCATAATTCGGGAAACTTATTGTAGCGTCCGCAGTAAAATTACTGCTCTGAATAGTATATTTCAGCAGATCAACAGAAACCATAATATCCTTTTCGGTGATTTCCGCAATATCGTCTTCCGGACCGATAATATCAAATACAAGACCGTAGGAATTAACCGTACAGTTATAATCGGACGGTGCATTCAGAATAGATATATCATTTACCGTAACCGTTTTCTTTGCAAGTCCGTCAGTATTCAGTTTAACTGTTACAGAAGAAATATTTGAAAGATCCTTGTAATTTTCAGGTATTTCAATAGGGAACGCTTTATTGAAATCCCAGTCAATGTCATATAAAGGAATCGAACCAATATTCCATTTATCTATTTTTTCAAGATCAGTATTCGGAGAAGCAAGATTTATCGAATCAACATTCAGCTCAAGACCCAGTGAATCAACATCAAAGTTTGCCGGAGCATATCTTATGTCATAGCTTAAATCAAGCTTTTTCTGCATATAAACAGGAATATCAATGGTAAAATCATCTGTATCAAAAGAAATGTTTTTGGTATCAATTTTAGAATCATTTTTATCATAAAGAACAATTTCTGAACTATGGAATGTATATGCTGTATCCAGTTCCTGTTCATTGCTGACAACAAC
>NZ_JBJFHN010000137.1:0-6212 GCF_051893655.1 Porcipelethomonas sp.
CTGGGCCTTGTTGTTGCGCCTGTTTGGCGGTGCATTGATTGTTTCTTTCACGCTAATGCCCTCCATTTAATATTATACGTTCCACTCAATTCCTGCGCCGGAAAGAGCCTGCTGTGTTTTTTCGATCCATTTCGTTCGGTCACCCTGCAGGACAAACTGTGCACTGGCAGTAATATTCTCCGCTGCTGATGCTTTATCGCCGCCGTTGAGCACACTCTTGAAGCTGTCCGCAATGGATGCTGCTGCCATTGCATCCTGCTGTTGGCGCTGCAGATTTTTTCGGAAACTGCCGATGCCTTTGGTCACAGTCAGTCCGAAGCATTCATTGAAATATTTCGACAGCTTTTTATATAAGCTCTGATTGCCCGGCATATAAATCTCACGGACAGCATAATCGCCGTTAAATGTGAGACAGATATACTCTTTGCCGTTTTCCATTCTGTGGTCAAGCGAGGAGTTGCCTTCCATAAGTTCATAATTGGCAAGGTCGGCATAGCGATAAATGTTGTAAATCTTATCAGAACCAATTCCTACGAAGCCGCCTCGTTCCGTTTTGAAATACATCAGACCGCTGCCGGCATAGCAGTAAAGATACCATGCACTGGTTGCACCGAACATTTCGGATTTCTTCTGTCCTTTCAAAATTTTCTCATAGATCTCATGGTTTCGCTCCTGTTCTCGCAGCAACTGTTCGTATGCTGTATAACCTGATGTCATGTTGTGAAAAACATTGCCTGCCAGCTTATAGCAGTCACGGCAGATAAACGCCCCGTCAACCAGTTTAACCTGAGATGTGAACCCGATTTCCTTTCCACAATGTTTGCATATTTCTTTCGCCATAGTATTTTCCTCCTGTTTCATCTGAACTTGTAAAAAACTCGTTATGTCAACGTATGTGTCAATTCTGCAATCAGCATACGTTTCATAAGGTATTAATCAAAAGCATTTATAGCACCGTCATTATTTACATCTCCCAGTTCTCAGTCAGTAAGCTCTCCATTTTTCACAAGCCATCGCATCAGCAAAGAGATAGTTTGGCATATTTACTACGACTCGACGCATCTTTTTCTCCTTTCCCGAAAGTATAGATTTCAATTCCTTTGTCTTTATTATACATTTTTATAAACAGGAGTGCATTACCCAAATGGGTAATATCTACAATTTTTTCAAAAAAAAATACCCGATCATACGAATCGGGCATTAGTATAACAGACAATTTTCAAAAACCGTTTACAATAAGCCGCTTGCTCATGACCATAGCGGCAAGCTTAGTCTTGGAGGTGTAGCCTGTTTTGGAAAGCATACTGCTGATATGCGCCTTGATGCAGTCAGATGATACGTCGAGTGTTTCCGCCATCTGCTTATAGGTCATGCCTTCCACCAACAGACGCAGTACTCGGATCTCCGCCTCGGTAAATTCATAGCAGGAAGCATTTCCGACCATGACTTCCGGCGTTCTGTCAGGATAGACGGATTCTCCGTTCATGGTTCGTTCCACCACATGCATCAATTTATCCTGACTGACGTCCTTAAAATAAATACTGTCCGCACCAACCTCTCTGGCACGGTTTAAGTAGCCAACATCCAGCATAGAGGTAACAACAATTACCTTGATTTTCGGGAAACGCATTTTTAAAGCTTTTGTCGCTTCAAATCCGCTTTCGTCGTTTTCTGTACAGACATCCATTAATACCAGATCCACGCAGTGTAACATACAAAAGTCCTCTGCAAGACCGGCACTGGCAAGAGAACCGACAAGGTTATAGCCGTCCGTTTGTCTGATATAGTTTTCGATTGTTTCCCATATCATACGCTGGTCTTCCACAATCAATACGTTTCTCATGTGATTTCCTCCGATCCGGCGGGGACGGACACCGTCAGTTCAAATCTTGGCTGATCCTTTACTTCCATTGTTCCGCCGCAATTCCTTACCCGAAAATTCAGGGATGCCAGTCCTCCCCCAAAAACGACTTTTCTTTCCGGTACAGTTCCATCATTGGTAATAACCGCCGAAACAGAATTTTTATCATCAGTCAGATGAACATACAGTTCTTTTGCACCTGCATGGCGAACGGCATTCGTCATGCATTCCCGTATTGCATCAATGATAATTTCGACGGCATCGGAATTTTCAGGAAGTTCGCCGTCCAATAATATCCGTATGCCAATGTCATTCGCAGCGTTTGTCAGACTGGAAATGGCATCCTGTTCTTCTGAGGATTCATTATCGTTCTTCAGCAGACGAACAGCATTTTTCCATGCTGTCAGATTTAATTCTTCCATTGGTTTGTTCTGCTGCAAAAACTGTCTTGTGGCAATGATACTTCTGCCTATGTCATCGTGAACACGCATTTTCATATTCAGAATTTCTTCTTCACGTATCAGTTCATTAATGTTTGCTGACAAAATGCGCATACGCCTGCCATATTCCCTCAGACGAATATTGTCGTCCTCCAATTCTTTTTTGTTCTTGTATAATCTGGTAACATCAGAAGCCGTGACCTGCGTATAGATTGTGCCATTGCGTATGACCACATACTCTTGTGAAAACCGCCATACACTGCCGTCCTCTAGAATATACTCATTATCTTTTGCTGTGTCACTGTTTCTTAATGCTTCCTGCAATTCAGGCAGGCTCTGCAGATCCCTGCCTGTCAAGGCAAAGACAAACCGGTGCATCTGATAATTACACAAGGTCACAATGCCGTTTTTATCAAAGAAACATATGCCGCTTGGCAGATTGTCGAAGGCTTCTTTGACAGCATTCCGCCTGAGTCTGCTCACAGCACTTCACCTCCGAGCCTTAATGTCAGCTGCCATTCTCCATCCTCATCCCGCAGTGCTGTGACTGTATCGGAGGCAAGACAGGAAAAATCGCAGGCGGAATCAGTATTTATGATGAGAAAAAGGACTTTGTCAATTTTCCCGGCGTAAACCGTCAGGCTGTTCATATCGTCCAAAGAATGTTCCACGATCTCTTCAAAAAAATCATACATGGCCATGATATGCACTGCCAATATGGGTTCTGTCAGCTCCGAATGGAATCCACATGCCACACCGTACATTTCCAGATTGTCCAAAGACTCCCCAAATGTCAGGGAAAGCTCTCTTGCGTCGAGTACGGGCGTTTTATTCGACAAAAAAACCAGGTTGCTGCGCCTCTTCAGATAAGCTCCGATAACAAGCATCTGTTTGAGAATGTGTTTGATATTTTTCTCACTTTTGGCTTTTTCCACCTGTTTGATAAGAGTGTCCATCAGATGTATCTGCCGTGCCGTATCCTGCTGTATCACGTTATAAAGACGAGTCTGTTCGGCAATCCGTGCTTTCCGTGTCTTGACCGCATTCTCCTCCTCAAGAATAACGTTGTCGTCTTCAAGTTCTTTTTTTGTTTCTTTCAGTTCCTTTAACACCTTAAGAAGCGGTGTCATATCCTCTGTCCAGAAAACATGACCGCCATGAATCGGCGCTTCTGAAAGCCGTAATCCGTTTTCCAACATAACAGGAGCTTTTTTTGCCTGACGAAGCAGTTCTGTGTCAACCTGCTTTGTTTTACGGGAGGAAAAACAGACGTTATATTCTTCATCTGTAATCTGTACCCCTATTGCGGCTGCGTCAAACAGTTCACGATAATGGGTATTGGACTGAATGAATCCGCACCGGATACAGATTTCAAATACTGCCATATAAAGCAGACAGTTTACAGCCGTCATATCTCCGAACAGAAAAATCAGCCAGTCTATCCGCAGATTGTAGAGTACCATATAGACAAGTTGTATAAAGATCGGTATGCAAGGCAGCCATATCTGCCGATGTCCGCCCGGAGTCCTGCATTTTATGTACATAACAGAAAGTGTTGCCACAGCGCACAGGAGGGACAGTGCAACGACAAGATAATAACCGACTGCGTAATCATAGTCCCCATCTCCCCACACCGCTGCATTTTTCGGAAAAGTGAACACAAGCTGATGCAGGTCGTTGGTCATAACCAGTATAAAAAGAACAGCGAACGGAACATAAAGAAACTTTGTTCGTTTCGGGAGTTGGTAATTCTCTGATTTGCCTATGGACAATGCAATCAACATTGCAAACATCGGGATAAAAAGCATAGGCAGATAATACAGATACCAAAGATAGCGTTTTATTCCAAACTGAACGGTATCGGAAATAAAGTGGAACTTTATTGTCCGAATCAAGAACCATAATATCATCAATGAAGCAATAGCAATCAGATATTTGCACACTTGCTTCTGCATAACACGGTTTTTGACAGAAACTCCCCAGGCAATATATATGCCGATATAGATGAGAGATCGGAAGAGCCCCATTACATTTGAGTAACTTCCGCTGAGCCCTGGTATGCGGCAAAGCCATGCAATTAAAATCAATATTGTAATTATGACATTTGCAGCTGCAGCTTTTTTATTCGGTTTTGTCATAGCAAATCACCCCCCGTTTAAGAAGCCGGAATGCAGTCCGACCCCCATTCTTTTATTTATTACTATTCAGATACAATTCAAGTTCCTTTATCCACTCCGGAATAACATTGCTTTTAAATATCAATCTGCCGTTTTTGTATTCAGCTTTTTCTGCAAAGCCGTTCTCATTGTCATAGAATCTGACTTCATTGCAATAGGGGAGAATGTTTGACAAATCCTCAAAGCGTTTGCCGTATCTGCGCTTTACGTCTTGTTCCGGTATATCGTGACCGCCCTTTTCAACACGGTTTTTTATACGCTTGATACTTTCATCAGCGGAACTGACACCGACATAATAAAGCCGTATGAAGTAGTCAAGCTCTCTTGCCCTCTTAATGGTTTTAAGGGTTCGAGAACCGGAAAGGGTTGTTTCCTGAGTAAAGTTGATACCTTTTTCAAGACTGCTGTTAATGCGCTCTATCGCCGCTTTACCGCCTTTGATTTTATCACCGCCCAGTGATGCAGTTATTTTGTCAGTATCAATTATAGCGCCTAAATCGTTGCTCTCAGCGGCTAACACTCCGGTAAGACTGCTCTTTCCCACACCATTGACACCGCCTATTATTGTATATATCTTCATTCCTCTTCCTCCACATACTCCATAATGTCACCAGGCTGGCAGTTAAGAAGCCGGAATGCAGTCCGACCCCATAAAAAGCGAAAGCCGCTATAAATAACGACTTTCTTTTACAATCTTACGAACAGAGGAGTAAACCCCAATGTCCTTTAACCTATCAATATAATATCATATTTCTTTATGGTTGTCAAATGCCGTATTTAAAAATCATCAAGCCACCTTAATAGGGTCTGCAACTGATTCACATTCGGCAATTGTGAAAGGGTCAATGTCAATGCAGTCGGACGGGTCTAAGTGTCCGGACAAATCCCATGCAACGGTATCATTAAGAACAGTAAGGGCATTGTGAAAGAAATCAGGGTCTTTCAGCCGTTCCCACACGCCGCCCTGTTCAATAAGCGGCTTTACCGGAACTTTTCTGACCGTACCGTCAAGCATATATGCGTAAACTGTGAAATTCTCTCCGGCTACTGCCTGAACAACAGAGGGAAACATATCTTCCTGCATAAAAACGCTCCTTTCTTAAATCAGTGGATTTATGCGGTTTAATGGCTGATTCTGTTTGGAAAGCTCCCAGTTCTGCATGAGTTCATCTCTGTGGATTTCGCACCATGCCAGAATCAGTTTTATTTGCTTGTTCGGCAGACTGCCTCTTATAACCGTACCGTTTAAAATGTCAATCATAGCTTTTCTTCCTGCGTATTCTGCATGAAAATGCGGTGGGTAATGGTCTGCATAATACATTGTAACTCTTATTCCATAAAATAAACTTATTTCAGGCATCGTTACTGTTCCTCCCTGTTTATTTTTTCGTCAATAGCCTCGTTGATAAAGCCGTTTACCGACTTGCCCTGATTTTCAGCAGCAGTTTTTATTATTTCTTTTTTGCCTTTTGGTACTCGTACCTTTAATTCATCATAATTGTTTTTCATATATTTTGCTACTGCCTTTTGCTGTGCCTTACTTGCCGGAGCCATGTATACACCCTCTTTCCCTTATTATATTATATCACATTTCTGTATCGGGTACAATATACATTTTATACAATATATCGGGTACATATTTGTGTATTATGCCACTTGGTATATCGGGGGCAATATGCTATAATATAATCACAGTCAAGGACACCTCGACTGAATCCAAAAAGGAGGAACACA
>NZ_JBJFHN010000138.1:0-27383 GCF_051893655.1 Porcipelethomonas sp.
TTCCCTCTTCTCCGGGCTTGCATTCCTCGCCCTCACTGTTTATTAATCTTATATCATACAACGGTGCAGGCTTTCCCGTAGAACCGGCAGATGGTTCAAGCCATTTAAAATTAGCAATCAGTACAGTGCCTTCCGACTGACCGAATCCTTCACGCAGTTTTAATCCTGTAAGTTTATACCAATCATTAAAAACCTGTGGATTTAACGGTTCACCTGCAATACAGCATGTCTGAATGCTAGACAGGTCAAATTGAGAAATATCTTCCTGAAGCATAAATCTGAACATTGTAGGAGGAGCACAGAATGTTGTAACCTTATACTCAGTAATTTTTTTCAGAAGATTAAGAGGAACAAATTTATCCATATCATAGCAGAAAATAACAGCTCCGCATATCCACTGACCATAGATTTTACCCCAGCCAAACTTTGCCCATCCGGAATCAGAAACACTCATGTGAAGTTTATTTTCCTGTACCTGCTGCCAATATTTAGCGGTAACAATATGCCCCAGAGGATGTGCAAAATTATGTCTTGCCATTTTAGGCATGCCTGTTGTTCCGGAAGTAAAATAAACAAGCATTGTGTCATCCCATTTATTTGCTTCATCACCTGTTGGTCGCTCAAAAATATCACTGAATTCTGATATTTTATCTTCAAAGAATTCCCATCCGTCACGCTTCTGACCTACAACTATTTTATTTTTCAGTGATGGAATTTCCGGTTCTGCTGTTTCCACCTGATTTATTACAAAATCATCATTTATGCATATAAAAGCAAATATTTCAGCAGCATTTCCACGATATACTATATCTTTCTTTGTAAGCTGAAGCGAGCCTGGAATTACTATTGCACCGATTTTGTGCAAAGCAACAGCACATACCCAATATTCCCATCTTCTGCGAAGAATGAGCATTACAACAGTTCCCTTTTTTATACCAATACTTTTAAAATAATTTGCGGCTTTATTTGATAATTTTGATATATCAGTAAAAGTAAATTCACGCTTTTCATCATGGTCATTGCACCAGACAAGTGCCAGTTTGTCTGGTTCCTGTTTAGCCCACTCGTCCACAATGTCAAAACCGAAATTAAAATTTTCCGGAACGTTTACCGTGTAATTCTGTTTAAAATCTTCATAGCTATCAAATTCTATTCTGGGTAAATATCTGTCTAACAACATATTTTTTTCAATCCTATAATATTAAGGATTTACTCCCCTCTTATAATTATGTTACTGAGCCTTTAATGCCCTCTGACCTATATCATTTCTGAAATGCATTTTATCGAAATTTATTTTATTTACAGATTCATAAGCATGATCAATAGCTGATTTTAGGTTATCTGCTATTGCTGTCACACCAAGAACTCTGCCGCCGGATGTGTAAAAATTGTCATTTTCAAGTTTCGTTCCTGCATGATAAATCATTGCATTATCCAACTGACCTTTTTCATTAAGTCCGCTGATTTTAAGACCCGTATCATATTTTTTAGGATATCCGCCGCTTGCCATAATAACACATGCAGATGCACCTTTTTTCCATCTGATATCAATTTTATCAAGCTTTTCATTGATAACAGCCTCAAATATGTCAACGAGATCTGTATCCAACAGAGACAAAACAACCTGTGTTTCAGGATCTCCGAACCTGCAGTTATATTCAATAACTTTTGGTCCGTCCGCAGTGATCATAAGTCCGAAATAAAGACATCCCTTAAAGGTTCTGCTTTCTTTGACCATTGCATTTATTGTAGGCAAAAATATAGAATTCATACATTCTTCTGCAATATCATCTGTATAATATGGATTAGGTGCAACTGTACCCATACCGCCGGTATTTGGACCTTCATCATTATCATATGCCCTTTTATGATCCATAGAAGACACCATAGGTACAATTGTTTTACCGTCTGTAAAACATAAAACAGAAACTTCAGGTCCTGTTAAAAATTCTTCAATAACAATGCTGGCACCACTTTTGCCAAAAATTTTGTCTTCCATAATAGAATTAACTGCATTCTTTGCTTCTTCAAAATTCTGGGCAATTATTACGCCTTTACCGAGAGCAAGTCCATCTGCTTTGACAACAGTCGGATATTTATTTTCTTTTTGTATATATTCAATTGCCTTTGATGAATCAGAAAATACTTCATATTTAGCAGTAGGAATATTATATTTTTTCATAAGATTTTTTGAGAAAACCTTACTTCCTTCAATAATAGCTGCTGCCTTGTCAGGTCCAAATGCAACTATGCCTTCTGCATTCAAAGCATCAACCATTCCCAGAACCAGAGGATCATCAGGTGCAACTACTACCATATCAGCAGAAACTTTTTTTGCAAGGTTTACCACACCTTCTATATCTGTAGCTTTTACAGAAAAACATTCAGCATATTTTGCAATGCCACCGTTACCGGGAGTACAGTATAAATTAATCGACTTTTTGCTTTCTGCAAGCTTCATGATAATCGCATGTTCTCTGCCGCCGCCTCCGACAACAAGTATATTCATAATATATTCTCCTTAAATTATTCAGTAAACTCAGCAGGTAAATGCTTTGTATTAATGATGGAACAATCTTATGCCAGTAAATGCCATAGCAATGTTATATTTATTACATGTACTGATAACATTATCATCACGTATTGAACCACCCGGTTCAGCAATATAAGAAACTCCGCTTTTCTTTGCGCGTTCAATATTATCGCCAAACGGAAAGAATGCATCTGAACCCAGACATACGTCAGTATTTTTTGACAGCCATGCTTTTTGATCTTCTTTGGTAAATACCGGGGGCTTTTCTTTGAAAATATTCTGCCATGCCCCATCAGCCAGAACGTCCATATATTCATCAGAAATATAAACATCAATTGCATTGTCACGATCAGGGCGTCTTATTCCGTCAACAAATTTAAGATTTAAAACCTGAGGAGCCTGACGCAGCCACCATATATCTGCTTTGTTTCCGGCAAGTCTTGTACAGTGGATTCTGGACTGCTGACCCGCACCGATGCCAATAGCCTGTCCGTTTTTTACATAGCATACAGAATTGGATTGTGTATATTTTAAAGTAATAAGAGAAATCAGCAGATCATTTTTCTTATCATCAGGAATATTTTTATTTTCAGTAACGATATTGTTTAGTATATCTTTGTTGATTTTTAAATTATTTCTTCCCTGTTCAAATGTAACGCCAAATACCTGTTTTCTTTCAATTTCTTCCGGAACATATTCAGAATCTATTTTAATAATATTATATGTTCCTTTTCTTTTTGATTTCAAAATTTCAAGAGCCTCAGGAGTATAATCCGGAGCAATAATACCATCAGATACCTCACGCTGAAGCATTTTAGCAGTAGGAACATCGCAAGTGTCTGAAAGGGCAACAAAATCACCGTATGATGACATTCTGTCAGCACCTCTTGCCCTTGCGTAAGCACATGCCATAGGTGACAGTTCACCTAAATCATCCACAAAATATATCTTTTTGAGTGTATCGCTCAGAGGCAGACCTATTGCCGCACCTGCCGGTGAAACATGCTTAAAGGATGTTGCAGCACACATTCCTGTAGCGTCCTTTAATTCTTTAACCAACTGCCAGCCGTTAAATGCATCAAGCAGATTTATATACCCCGGCTTACCATTTAAAACAGTAATAGGCAATTTACCGTTTTCCACATAAATTCTGGACGGTTTCTGATTCGGATTGCATCCATATTTTAAAAACATTTCTTCGGACATAAAATTCCTCCTAACAGTTTTTGTTAATAATTTTAGATTCGTATTTTCCTGTTTCCAGATTAATGTATCTTACAAATAATGATACTTTATTATCATTATTAAGATTTTCCCAGATAATCTCAGAAAATTCCTGAATACTATCCGGAATTGAAATCAGCTTTGGTTCACCTTCAAAGCTCGGCAGCGGGTTACCGTCACTCATATATGTATGTATAAAATGCCCCTCACCTGCTATCGGATTTGTATATGAAAAAGTAAATCTGCTGCATGAATCAGGATTACCATTGGCACTTTTAAGAATTGAAAGTGCGTAATTAAAAGTTTTTGCCGGATCAACCTTAATAATTCCCGAAATTCTTGGAGTATAGTTTGGTGCGTCTGGTTCAAATTCTCTGGTTCTCAAAGCTTGTTCAAAGGTTTGCTGATTATTCATCAAGTCATATATTGTATCAGTCTGATCACCATTTGTTACTATAGTTTTATTTCCCAGAACTCTTACAGGAGAATAAATAATAAGACTAGGATCAGTAAGCTTATCAGGATTAAAAGCCTGTGTTCTGATTCCTTCTCCGTCAGTAACAAAAACTCTGTTGCGGCTGTTTTCACTTCTGCCCATGATAAAATATGCTGTAACCGCATTTTTACCGTCAGCTGATTTGCCGATAATTATACCTCTTCCGGGATATGAGTTTTCTCTGAGCTCTTTTGCAATGTCGACTTTTATCATATTAAATTTCCCTTCTTAAATTTATTAAGTTATTAACATTACAGGACTGATAAATTTAACCAGTACTCCCCTGCTGCTATATATCAATAGCATTATATATAAAATATTTTATTCTCTTATAACAGTTTTACCGTTGATTATTTCAATTTTATCCTGACAGAAAAGAGATACTGCTTCAGGTAAAATTTTCCATTCTGCTTCACGCATAATACGCTTTTGTAATGTTTCCGGTGTATCATCAGATTTTACTTCTACAGGCTTTTGCAAAATAATTGCACCTGCATCTGCTTTTTCATTAACAAAATGAACGGTCGCACCGCTTATTTTAACTCCGTAATCAAGTGCAGCTTCATGAACCTTAAGACCATAAAAACCCTGTCCGCAAAAGGAAGGTATCAAAGCAGGATGTACGTTAATTATTTTATATGGATAAGCTTTGGTAACTTTTTCATCAAGAATAGTCATGAAACCTGCCAATACTATCAAATCTGCATATTCTTCATAAAGGGCTTCCAGTATAGCTTCGCTGTAGCTTCTATTATCCAGGAAATTTTTTCTTGGTATAATTCTTGTGGGTATACCATTTTCCCTTGCCCTGACTAATGCATAAGCATCCGGTTTCGATGAGATAACGCATGATATTTTTCCACCAATAATTTGTCCATTATTCTGTGCATCTATCAGCGCCTGAAGATTAGTACCTCCGCCGGAAACTAAAACAATTATATTTTTTAATGGCTTTTCAGACATATTCATAATCTACCTCACTTAGTCGATAATAACACCTTCGTCACTGTTGATCAGTTCACCTAAAATATAAGCTTCCACACCGGAATTATTGAGAATTTCCACAGTTTTGTCTGCATCATTCTTATCTACAGACATTGTCATGCCGACACCCATATTGAATGTATTGAACATATCTCTTTCCGGAATATGACCTGTTCTTGCAATAAGATCAAAAATCGGAAGAATCTGAACGCTGTTTCTTTCAATTCTTGCAGAAATTCCTTCTGGAAGTGAACGTGGAATATTCTCATAAAATCCGCCGCCTGTGATGTGTGAAATGGCTTTTACATTTACCTGATCAATAACTGAAAGCACAGGTTTAACATAAATTTTTGTAGGTGTCAGAAGACATTCGCCCAATGTTGTACCCAAATCAGAAAAATGTCTTGCCAGAGTCTGTTCATTGACAGTGAAAACTTTTCTGATAAGTGAAAAACCATTAGAATGCACACCGCTGGATTTTATAGCAATTAAAACATCTCCTGCCTTCTGTGTTTCAGGTTTTAAAATTTTATCCTTGTCAACAACACCGACTGCAAATCCGGCAACATCATATTCATCAACAGGATAAAATCCCGGCATTTCTGCTGTTTCTCCGCCTATTAATGCACATTCTGACTGTACGCATCCATCTGCGATTCCTGATACGATAGCAGCAACCTTTTCAGGATAATTCTTTCCCACAGCAATATAATCCAGGAAAAACTGAGGTTTTGCACCGCAGCAGATAATATCATTAACACACATTGCCACACAGTCAATACCAATTGTATCGTGCTTGTCCATCAAAAAAGCGATTTTAAGTTTTGTTCCGACACCGTCTGTACCTGAAACAAATACAGGTTTTTTAATACCTGTCAGATCGGGCTCGAATAATCCTCCGAATCCTCCGATACCGGATAATACGCCATCAGTTACAGTACGCTTAACATGAACCTTCATTAATTCTACTGCCTTGTAACCAGCAGTTACATCAACTCCGGCTTTTTTATAACTTTCTGAGAAGCTTTTCATTAAATTATTCCTCCAAATTTATACTTACTCACCGATTTTACGTTCAAATTTATCCTTGGGCATTTCTTTTGGAACTTCGATAGGATATTGACCATTAAAACAGCCTACACAGAAATTACATTTGGCATTCTCAGCAATTTTTTGTACCTTATCAACGCTAAGATATCCCAATGAATCTGCACCAATTTCTTTTGCAATTTCGTCTACAGACATTTTGCATGCAATAAGGTTTTCCTTGCTGTCAATATCAGTTCCGAAATAACATGGATTAATAAAAGGCGGACAGGAAATTCTCATATGAACTTCTGAAGCACCGGCTTCTCTTATTAAATTGACAATTCTTGCACTTGTTGTTCCACGCACAATACTGTCATCAATAAGCACTACCCTTTTATCTTTAACCACATCTTTTATTACATTCAGCTTGATTTTGACTGAATTTGAACGCTGTGACTGCGTCGGCTGAATAAACGTTCTTCCGACATAACGATTTTTTATAAATCCGACACCGTAAGGAATACCTGATGCCTTAGAAAATCCAAGAGCAGCGTCAAGACCGCTGTCCGGAACGCCTACGACAACATCAGCATCTACAGGGTGTTCTTCCCAAAGGTATTTTCCGGCATTCAGACGAGCCTGATGTACACTTGAACCTTCTATTACTGAATCAGGACGTGCAAAATACACATATTCAAATACACACATTGCCGTTTTATGACCGCAGTGAGTTCTTATAGATTTTATGCCATTTTCATCAACAACAATTATTTCTCCGGCTTCTACATCCCTGATATATTTTGCACCAATACTGTCAAGGGCACATGTTTCCGAAGCAAAAACTATAGCACCTGTCTCAGTTTCACCCATACATAACGGTCTGAATCCCTGAGGATCCCTTGCGGCTATAAGCTTTTTAGGTGACATTATAACAAGTGAATATGCACCTTTAAATTTATACATTGCTTCTTCAACAGCTTTTTCAATAGAAGGCTGAGTTAATCTCTGCTCAGTAATCGCATATGATATAACTTCCGTATCATTTGTGCTGTGAAAAATTGCACCGCGCAGCTCATATTTTTCTCTGAGTTCTCTTGCATTTACAAGGTTTCCATTATGAGCAATAGCCAGCGATCCCTTGATATGCCTTACAACTAGCGGCTGAGCATTTGAACGGTTTGACTTGCCTGTTGTGGAATATCTTACATGTCCCACGGCAATATTTCCAAGACCTAATTTTTTTAAATTTTCTTCATTGAATACTTCCGGTACAAGACCAAGATCCTTATGATGTGAAAAAACTCCTTTGTCATTTACAACGATGCCGCAGCTTTCTTGTCCTCTGTGCTGCAAAGCGTACAATGAAATGTATGCAAGTGACGCAACATCCATTGTTTCCTTGCTGTAAATTCCGAAAACACCGCATTCCTCATTAATTTTATCGAACATAAATATACTCCAATCAGATGAAACAGTAATTATTCTCCAAGAAGTCTCTTCATTATTTCTTTATAAGCGTCTTCTTCTCCGCCAAGATTTCTTCTGAATCTGTCTTTGTCAAGCTTTTCGTGTGTAACACTGTCCCAGAAACGGCATGTATCAGGTGAAATTTCATCTGCAAGTACAATAGTTCCGTCAGCTGTCTTACCGAATTCAAGCTTGAAATCGATCAGTTCAATATTAAGATCTTTCAGATAATCTGTGAGAAGTTCATTGATCTTTAATGAATATGAGGCAATGAGATCAAGTTCCTCTTTTGAACACCAATTCATTGCCATAATGTGATATTCGTTAACCATAGGATCACCAAGATCATCGTCCTTATAGCAATATTCAAGAACCGTTTTACTAAGTTTTACGCCTTCGTCAAGACCAAGTCTTTTGGACAGTGACCCAGCAGCGATATTTCTGACAATAACCTCCAAAGGTACAATTGAAACTCTTTTAACAATAGTTTCACGGTCAGATATTTCTTCAACAAGATGTGTAGGAATTCCGTTTTGTTCAAGCATCTTCATAAGATGATTTGTAACACGGTTATTGATAATACCCTTGTTATGAATGGTCCCTTTTTTTTCTCCGTTAAAAGCTGTAGCATCGTCTTTGTAATCAACAATAACATAATTATCATTGTTTGTTGCATACACTTTCTTTGCTTTGCCTTCATAAAGCTGTTCGGTTTTAACTATGTTTTCCATTTTTTATTCCTCCAAATTTATTATAAATTATTAATTTGCTTAGAAATTTCGGCATCCTTTTTCTTTACTGTTTCTGCCATTTTAATTTTCATGTCAGAAAGTTTACCGGCAAGTTCGTTGTCAGATAATGCCAGCATTTCAACAGCAAGAATTGCCGCATTTGCCGCACCGTCAATTGCTACTGTAGCGACAGGAATTCCGCTTGGCATCTGCACTGTAGAAAGGAGAGCGTCAAGACCGTCCAGAGTAGAGGATTTTATTGGTATTCCAATAACAGGCAGAATAGTATGTGCTGCCAGCACTCCGCCAAGATGTGCTGCTTTTCCGGCTGCTGAAATAATAACTCCAAATCCATTTGAAGCGGCATTTGCAGCAAATTCAGCAGCCTCATTAGGAGTTCTGTGTGCTGACATGACATGTACCTCAAACGGAACATTAAATTCTTTCAGCTTTTCAACAGCGCCTTTTACAACCGGAAGATCACTGTCACTTCCCATAATTATTGCAACCTTTTTGTTCATAATATATCATTCCTTACCTTTATTAAATTTCCGATATACGGATTTTAAAGTTCTTCTTTAGTGATACTTTTCAGTATCATTGACCCATTGCTGTCTTCTATAATTGACAATGATATAGCAGATTTCAAATTATCTATAGTTTTATGCTTACCGATATAATCATAAGTTATTTCGGTGCATAATTCATAAGACTCATCATCAGTGTCAGAAGTTTTTAATGTAACATCTGATATGGATTTAACTTTACAATCTTTAAAATAATCATTTGAAGAAAGTGGCTGATAAAACTGAGAATTAGTAATATCTTTTATTCTTTTCATATCATCATATATCAGCGATTCAAAATATACACATGAAATATCAAAAATATCTTTCAATCTTTCAGAATTAATTTCATTAATAACATTTTCATCATGAATATCCATTTTAATAATAACAGGTGACGAAGATTTTATTTCATATGTCATTTTAATGTCTGTACAAATCAACTTATCATCATCAAAAATATAGTTAAAATTCCCCAATTTATTAGTCAGCGTCAGTATTTTACTGTTTTCATCGTAGGAATAATCCAGCCATTTTTTATCTGTAAGTAAATTTCCGCTTGTATCAAAAACTGAAAAACCGTCTTCATCATCAAAGTAACCGATTAAATAATCTTTTCCTACAGCTGCGAATTCCTTGAATATAAATGGCACTATAAAATTTTCATCTATATCAATAATTCCCATCTGAGAATTACCGTCGATTTTCTTCTGAACGACAAATCTGTTTGAGTTCAAAAAATAAATATTATTCCATTGCGGTTCAATAACAGTCCTGTCATCTTTATTCATAACGCCAAGCAAACCGTTATCATTTTTATATATTTTATAATTGCTTTTATTTGAATCAAAATCAGCAATTATATTCTGGTCAAGATAAGCCTCATTATTTTGATTATTAACCTTATAATAAAATCTTACCAGAGCAGCTATTGTAATCAACAATATACAAAACAAAACAGCAAACAGCAATTTAGTATGCCATTTCATTTTTATATTTTTTTTGATGATATTAATTTTCTTCATATTTATTTCTTGGTGTTTTTTCAGTTTCTTTCACAATGTATATCGGACGGCGTTTTGATTCCAGATAGGTTTTAGACAAATATTGACCAAGTATACCCATACAAAACAGCTGAAGTCCCCCTATAAAAAATATTGCACATATAATGGTAGGATATCCCTGGACATCCTCACCAAACGCAAGTGTCTTTATAATAATAAAAATTATCATTATAAAAGAAATAAGGCAGCTTATAATTCCCAGAATTGATGCTAAAGCAAGAGGAACGGTGGAGAAAGCTGTTATGCCATCAAGGGAATATAAAAATAATTTCCAGAATGACCATGCTGTTGTACCGGCAGCACGTTCCACATTTTCATATTCAATATATTTTGTATTAAATCCTACCCAACTGAAAATACCTTTTGAGAAACGATTATATTCCTTCATGGATAAAATGGAATCAACCATTTGTCTGGACATAAATCTGTAATCCTGAGCACCATCTACTATTTCAGTCTGAGAAATTTTATTCATTATCTTATAAAATTTTCTTGCAAACCATGATCGTATCTTGGATTCGCCCTTACGATTTACTCTTCTTGTTGTAGCACAATCATACCCTTTATTTTTTACATAGTCATACATTTCCGGAATATATTCCGGGGGATGCTGTAAATCTGCATCCATAATAACAACATAATCTCCGTTTGCATTTTCCAGACCAGCAAACATGCCTGCTTCCTTGCCGAAGTTTCTGGAAAAAGAAATATAGCGTACACATTCGTCCTTGGCTGACAATTCTCTGAGCAGCTTAAGGGTTGAATCCTTAGAACCGTCATTTATAAACAAAAGTTCAAAGTCAAGTCCGGGATTATCCGTTCTCATTTTATTCATTGTCTTGGTTATCTCGTCATAGAACAGAGGAAGAACTTCCTGTTCATTATAACAAGGAACAATAATTGAAATCAACTCCATGACAAAAGCTCCTAACATTAAACAATACTATTATATAATACAACAAATTTCACAAAAATGCAAGTGGATTTTTGTATTTAGATAAAGATTATAGAATTAATTTTATAAAAATGCTTCAAACAGGAATAATATTTAAAATTTTTGAAAGCATAAATAAAAAATATTTTTGTCAGGAAAAAAATAATATGTTATGCAATTCGATATATAATAAAATATATAAATATAAAATTCCATTAATATCATTAATAAGCGGATCAGTTTCAGCTATATCTTTTTATAATGAATATTTCTGGCCATTGATTTTCTTTTCACTTTCTTTCCCGTTTTATTATATATTAAAATACCGTCAAAAAACATTTAATATTATGCTTCAATTTAGTTTCTGGTTTTATTTTTTTGCTGATATATGGCTGCTGCGTATAGGAGCATACGTAATCAAAAATAAATTTCTGGCATTTTTTGTATCTGCAATTCTACTAGTATTAATATCTTTTATTTTATCTTTAATGATGTCATTTTCTTTTTTATTATATAAAAATCTAAAAATCGGAAACAATTTTATTAATATTCTTATTTTATCTTTTATATATATATTTGGTGAATGGATTCAGGAACAATTTATTCCATTTGCCTTTCCATGGACAAGATTATGCAATATCGTTTCACCAAACAATTTATTTATACAGACATCTTCAATATTCGGAGGATTATTTATCTCATTTCTTGTTATACTGATAAACTTATTTTTTTCATTAGCTTTAATTCATAGGAAAAAAATAATGAATTTTTCTGTATTTTTTCTTCTTGGAATATGTATATATTTTGCAAATATAATTCCGGGATATATACTTATAAATTTACCATTTGATGAAAAAAATTCAGAAGAAGTTATGTTGGTTCAGGCAAACCTTTCAAGAAAACAAAAATGGACTGCCGAGCCCAAAAAAGTACTTGAACAATATATTACAATGACCAAAGAGAATATTTCAGATGATACTAAAATTGTAATTTTCCCTGAAACAGCTTTGTCAGGGAAATTTTTTGATGATGAATTATTTGGAAGTGATTTGTATAAATTAGCCGAAAAAGAAAACATTACAATTATATTTGGTACTCAATATAATTGTGATGGCAAATCATATAATGCGTGTGCTGCAATTTATCCGGACGGAAATCATTCGGAAATTTATTTAAAACAAGTACTTGTACCATTCGGGGAATATAATCCATTTATCAAAAGCGGAAAATATCAGTTTATATCCAATCCTTTCAGTCATGGTACAAAAACTGTTTTAATAGAAACTGAAGCTGGAAATTTCGGATGCGGAATATGTTTTGAATCTGCATTCCCGACACTAATTTCCAAAAATGTATTATCAGGTGCAGAAGCTATTGTAATACTTACCAATGATTCATGGCTTGGAGAAAAAATTCCGTTGTATCAACACCATTCTCATTCTGTTTTAAGAGCTGTTGAAAATAAAAAGTATGTTATAAACTGTACCAATACTGGTATTTCCTCGGTAATATCCCCATTCGGAGAAACTATTTCAGAATCAGATATTAATCAAGAAAATACACTGACTGCCGATATTAAAATGAATAATGCGATTACACTTTATTCTATGTGGGGAGATATAATTATTTTGCCTTCATGTTTTATTATACTGATAACGTCAATTAAAATTATTATATTAAAACTTATTGATATTAAGAATATATTAGTAAATTAATGCATTTGAAAATTTGTTTGTTCATTTTAAAGTTTATGAATTTTGTAAAACTTAACAAACCTCTATTGACGATATTAAATTTGTGTGATATGATAATATGTAATGTCGAATTTTATAAAAATGGCTCGTATTTAAACAGCCGAAATACAAAAGGTAGGATAAAAAAATGATTCACTGGGTTTTAATGATTGCAGGACTGATTTTCAGTTTTGTTCTGCTGGTAAAGGGAGCAGATTTTTTTGTTGATGGATGTGTATCAGTGGCAAAGCTTTTACATGTACCGAATCTTATTATTGGTCTGACTATTGTTGCTATGGGAACAAGTGCACCTGAAGCGGCAGTAAGTATTTCAGGTGCTATTTCAAATCCGGATAATGCAGGCATTACAGTTGGAAATCTATTAGGTTCAAATCTTCTTAATATACTTATTATTTTAGGAGTAAGTTCTATTATAGTACCAATATCCGTTGAACCGTCTCTTCTTAAAAAGGACTTTCCACTTCTTATAGGTTCAGCCGTTATTGTTCCTGTTTTATTCTGGACAGGTCATATGCACGGCACCCGTTTCGGAGGATTTATACTTCTTGCATTTTTCCTTGTGTTTATGATATGGACAATTAATAATGCCACTAAAAGTCGTAAGAAAGCTCTTGATGAAAGTAGTACAGAAGAAAGTAATGAAAAACCTCTTTCTATACCAAAAAGTATTATTTATTCTGTTGGCGGTCTGGCTGCGGTAATATTAGGCGGTCAGCTTGCAGTATATTGTGCCAAAGATATTGCTCATGGAATAGGAATCAGCGAATCCTTAATTGGTCTGACTGTCGTTGCTTTGGGGACATCTCTTCCAGAACTTATTACATCGGTTATTGCTGCCAAAAAAGGAAACGGTGATCTTGCACTTGGAAATGTAATTGGTTCTAACTTATTTAACATTCTTTTAGTCATGGGACTTTCCATGATTATTGCTCCTTTCAGTATCAATTCCGCTAATATGATTGATTCACTCTGTGTTCTGGCTGTCAGCATTCTATGTTATATTTTTGCTGCAACAAAGAAAAAAATCGGAAGAGCTGAAGGTGTAATATTCATTCTTTCATATTGTGTATATCTGACATATATCATATCCAGAGATATTTTATAATTAACTTTAAAAATCCGGCAAATAAAAAATGCAGGATTTTTATTTTTTACTTGCAAAAGGGAAAAAAATGTGATATAATTATTAAGCGGTGTTTATGAACATAAAGCTAGCATGCAATTTAATGCTTTATGTCGCTATAGCTCAGTTGGATAGAGCGACCGCCTCCTAAGCGGTAGGCCGGAGGTTCAACTCCTCTTAGCGACGCCAGATGCTGACCGCACCGGACAAAACGGATTCCATTTTGTGGAGTCCGTTTTTTTCTTAAACTATATTTTGACATTATAAAAAATTAAACCGCCCATAAAAGGCGGTTTTCTTATACTCAAAAAATGAAATAAGAACAACTGATAAGTGTTTATTTCTCAAAGTTTTCCTTAAGTGCCTGAGCAAGCTGATCAGGGCATGAAGTATTCTTCATACCGCACTTGATATTTTCAAGTCTGCTTATCACATCTTCGACCTTCATTCCCTTTACAAGCGAACCAATTCCCTTTAAATTTCCGTTGCATCCACCGATATATTCAACATTCTTAACGATACCATCTTCAACTTCAATATTAATTTGTCTTGAGCATACACCCTTTGGTATGTATGAAATTTTCATTATATATCAAACTCCTTTTTTCTTGCAACTCCTGATTTTATGGCAGCTTCTGCTACAGATTTTGCGACTGCTTTCGGAATATTTCTGTCAAACGGATCAGGAAGAATATTTTCCGCATTAAGTTTTGATTTATCAACACTTTCCGCAATTGCATAAGCGGCAGCAAGTTTCATATCCTCATTGATATCTTTGGCTCTTACGGCAAGCGCACCTTTGAATACACCAGGAAAAGCCACAACATTGTTGATCTGATTTGGATAATCACTTCTTCCTGTACCTACAATAAAGGCTCCGGCATTTTTTGCTTCATCCGGCATAATTTCAGGCGTAGGATTAGCCATTGCGAATATTATAGGTTTTTCAGCCATACTCTTTACCATTTCCCCGGAAACAAGTCCCGGCTTTGAAACACCAATAAATGCATCAGCACCCTTCATTGCTTCAGCAAGTCCGCCATGAATTTTGTTTTTATTTGTCACTTTTGCGATTTCATAATGAGAAGGATTTTCAAAATCATCTCCATCGCATATAATTCCCTTAATATCTACCATAATTATATTTCCTATGCCCAAAGTAATAAACTGCTTTGCAATTGCAATACCTGCAGCACCAGCTCCGTTTATTACAAGTGTCATATCAGAAATATTTTTTCCTGCGACCTTTGCAGCGTTTATCATTGCTGCACTTGCAACGATTGCTGTTCCATGCTGGTCATCGTGAAATACCGGAATATCAACCTTTTCCTTAAGCTGCTTTTCGATTTCAAAGCATCTCGGAGCTGAAATGTCTTCAAGATTTATACCGCCAAAGCTTTTGGATATAAGTTGAATTGTTCTTACAATTTCATCAGTATCTTTTGAATCAATGCATATCGGAAAAGCATCAACATCGGCAAATTCCTTAAAAAGAGCACATTTACCTTCCATTACCGGCATAGAGGCTTCAGGACCAATATCGCCAAGTCCCAAAACAGCTGTACCATCTGTTATAACGGCTACAAGATTGTGTCTTCTTGTAAGATCATATGAAAGCTCAGGATTTTTCTCAATTTCAAGGCATGGTTTTGCAACGCCGGGAGTATACGCATGAGAAAGTTCATCACGGCTGTTTACCGGAACTCTTGAAACAATTTCTATTTTTCCTTTCCATTCTCTGTGCTTATTTAAAGCTGATTCCATAATGTCCATTTAATAATTTCACATTCCTTTATATTTTATTAGACAGCTTTATAATTCTGTCAAGATTTTCCTTTGATGTTGTATTGCTTCCCAGATGAGTTGGTACTGCATTATATAAACCGTGAAAATCCGAACCACCAGTTACTATCAGATCATACCTCTGGGCAATATCAAGCAGTTCTTTACGTTTGGCTTCATCGGCAGAATAATGATATACTTCAACACCATCTATTTTCTTACGCTTAGCAAGATCATCAAGCAATTCTATATTGTCATAAAGTGCAGGATGAGCCATGACAGCAACTCCTCTTGCTGAATGAATAAGATCCAAAACAAAGTTTACATCGGGATATTCCCTTTCCACAAGGCATGTACCAGTTTCAAGATTGAAAAGTTCATCATCAAGCTTTCCATAGAATTCCAGAGCATAACCGTATTCAATCAAAGCTCTCATAATATGAGATTTATATATGCTTTTACTTCCGGTACAGTGTTTAAGCACACTTTCCCGTGTAATAGGATAAAGCTCCATTACTTTGTCTATCATTTCCTTAGAGCATGCCTTTCGGATTTCACATGACTTCAGACACAATCCCTCAAGTCTGTCAGGTTTTTTGGGAGCATAACAGAGTATATGTACTTTGCTGTTTCTGTCTTTGTCCCATGCAGACATTTCAACTCCCTGAAGCATTTTAACGCCGTAACGCTCCCCAAGGATATTTGCCCTTGAAAAAGATGATAGGGTATCATGATCAGTTATAGACAAAAAGTCTATATTCATTCGTTTTGCCTGAACTATTACATCTTCAATCCCCAATGAACCGTCAGATAAAGTAGTATGACAATGCAGATCGCAAATCATAAAAACCTCCGTTTCATTTATCGCATTAAAGCAGCGATACTCTTAATTTTAAAAATTTAATTTGTTCTGGAAGTTTTATCAGTGAACAACATATTATTTAAATTATAACATACATATGCAATAAAATCAATAGTTTTTATGTTAAGTTTTTGTTTAATCTGCGAAAAAAATCATTACAATATTTTTCAGAATATCTTTATTTCAGTTTTAAGATGAAACGAATAGATGATAGCTGAATTAACAGGTCTTTGGTAAATTTTTTCAACAGCCTTTTTATAAAGATAAATTTGTTTTTCATAATTTTGGACAAGTATTTCGGGATCACTTATTTTATCTGTTTTATAATCCACAAGAACGATAGAATTTTCATTTTCAATTATCATATCAATAATACCATTTAACATACCATCTGTTCCGGAATATTTTTCACTCAATTCATCATTCAGATCAAGATCATTTATTGAAATAAGAAATTTTCTTTCACGAATAACCTTCCGGGAATTTTTTATCATTTTATAAAGATCTGAATTTAAAAAAGCTGTTATATCCTCAATATTGATTGATTCAGCCTGACATCTGGAAATATATCCGGATTTTATAACACATTCCTTTTCCTTTTCAAAGTCAGATTCCAGGTTATTAAAATTTGCAAACTGTAAAAATTTATGAAGTGCAGTTCCCTTTTCAGCACCAGTCAAAACTGAAGATTTCTCTTTTGCAAACTCCGGACTATTCAGAGAAAAATTTAATTCACTGGATTTTTTTGATACGTCAGAAACGGAAAGTTTTGCACTGAGAGAAGCACGAGTCATATCATAGTCAAATGAAAATACCTCATTAAGATATTCAACTGCCTTGTCATCTGCCTGCACTAGCCCGAACTCCTTGATTTCACGTATTTCTCCGGATTCATCATGCGGAACAAAATTTTCATAATCAATTTCAAGCTGACTTTCATTTGTAAAACATTCGTATATGCCAAACTTTTCCCGAAGCATGCCTGAGCTTTTATGAGAAATTAGAGTCATTAAAAGCCAATCACTCATTGACCTCGCCTTTAGAACCAATCCCGGTGAAATTCCCTGACAGGCAGAAATTTCCGCTGCAAAGTCCGCAGCTTTTTCTGCCTCTTTTTCTTCCGTATCAAGAGTTATAAAAAGACGTTCCTTTGCCCTTGTAAGTGCAACATAAAACAGTCTCATCTCCTCACTGAGCATTTTTTTCTGATTGTAAGTACTTATCATTTCATATGGAATAGTAGTAAATTTCTCATATCTTTCCTTATTTTGCAGCTTAAATCCAATTCCGAGATCATACGAAAACTGAAAAGGCTTAAGCGTATCCTGAACACTGAATTTAGTAGATGTTTCTGCAATAAATACAAATGGAAATTCCAGTCCCTTTGACTTATGCATTGTTTTTATAAATACACCATTCTGAGAAAACGCAGCTGAATTGCCGCTTTTAAAATCCCCTTTTGACTCCATAATTTTATCTATATATCTTACAAAGCCTGATACTCCGCCGGAAGAATTATTTTCATAGGAATTTGCATATTCCAACAGCATTCTTAAGTTTGCTCTTTTTCTGTCACTATCCTTGTAAAGCTGAATTACCGATAAAAAATCTGTACTGTCATATATTTTCTGTATAAGTTCCGGCAATGTACAAAAAGATGAATATAATCTGAGTTCAGTTATAACATTATAAATAAATTTCATTTTCGAATAAATTATACTATTTTCATCAAACAGCGGATTTTTACCATCTGTACCAAGTCCGGTACAAATATTGCTGTATATATTTTTATTTTTGTCAATAAGTCTTATTTCAGAAACCTCATCAATATTGAACATAAACATAGGAGACAACATAATTGATGTTATTGGTATATCGGATAACGGATTATCAATTACTTTTAACAGATTTATAAGAACAGATACTTCTCTTGATTTAAGATATCCCGATGCATCTTCACAGTTAACTGTAATACCCAGACTTTCAAGTGCCTTTGCATAAACAGGTATTTTTTTTCGATTTCTTAAAAGAATACAGAAATCTCTCATATCGCATGGTCTTGATGATTTTCCACCGTTAATACTTACAGGAGTTTTATCGTCAAGCATTCGGCATATTTTCTCGGCTATGCAAATCACTTCCGGATCTTCACATGTTTTGTCAGATTTATCTACAAGCAGAATCTGCGTATTACGTCTGCTTTCGGAAAAAGACGCACCCTGAACAAGAAATTCATTTTCATTATATTCAATATCTCCTGACTCTTCAGACATGATATTCTTAAATATATAGTTTACGAAATCTATGACTTCTCCGCTACTTCTGAAATTTCTGTTAAGTTTTATATAAGAATTGCGTGTATCATCCTCCTTGTAAGGAACAGCACTGTTTACAGCATTAATGAAATTATCAGGATTTGCAAGACGAAAGCGATAAATTGATTGTTTTACATCTCCCACAAAAAACAAATTGTTTCCGTATCCGGAAGCAGTACCGCCCTTGGAAAGAAGTCTGAAAATCATATCCTGACGGTTATTTGAATCCTGAAATTCATCAATCATTATTATCTGATAATAATCAGAAAGCTCTTCAGCAAGCTTTGTCTTTACAATATTACCAGATTCATTATATTCAGCCAAAAGATTCAGCGCAATCTGTTCCGCATCGTCAAATCCTATGGCATTTTTTCTTTCCTTTAATTTTAAAAGCATGTCTGAAAAATCAGATATCATATCTGACAGTACAGACATGATCTGTTTATGGCGCATAATATCATCATCATAATTATAAAACAAACCTGTTATATTTCCAAGGATCTTTACTTCATTTTTTATATATTCTCTGATATTCTTTATTGCCTGACGTTCCTCTGCACCTGCTCCGTCTTTTGGTGCCGGAGGAAAGTTTTTATATTTTAATTTTGAAAAGAATTCAGCAAGATTTTTATAATCCTTTTCTTTAAAATAGTGCGTTACCTTTTCAAGTATAACTTTATCATCATCTAGTACTGTAAGTATTTTATTATTTGAAATCTTCAAAGCAGTCTTATATGCTGTTTCAAGCTGATGTTCACAGTATTTCAGACGTTTAAGTACATTTTCAGTATACTGCTTTAAATATACTTTCTTATCATATATATCATCTAATTTGCTTATCCATTTTTTATAAAATGGTATTGATGAAATATTATTATATAAATCAAGTATTATCCTGCAAAGCGGCTTGTCATTATTTCCGCAGAAATTATCATTTAAAAGTTTCATATCATCCGGACGTTTTTCATAATAACTATCCATAAGCTCCTTCAGGACATTATCCCTGAGTACATTTTCTTCTGTTTCATCTATAATGCGGAAATCTGATGATAACGGGAGTGTACTTATATTATCTCTTATCAGGTCAAAGCAGAAAGAATGTATAGTAGATATAGAAGCATTAGGCAGCATTGACTGCTGTCTTGAAAGCCATTTGTCTGAAGGATTCTTTTCTATCAAAACTGATAATTCTGACGAAAGCCGCTGTTTCATTTCTGCTGCTGCATCGTTTGTAAAAGTGACTACAATCATTTTTTCGACCGGAACAGGAATTTCTCTTTCAGAAATAATCCTGATAAGTCTTGCAACAAGCACAGAAGTTTTTCCGCTTCCTGCAGCTGCTGATACTATTACTGAACGATTTTCCGCATTAATTGCGTTAAGCTGGTCTGATGTCCATCTGCTCATTTTTTGTTCTCCTCCAATATCAGATAATATTAATTATATCAGAATATTTTTTTAATGTAAAGTTCAGATATAAATATAAAATCCGGTCAGATTCATTTAAGAACCTGACCGGAAAAAATCATGTTTTCATAATAAGACGTCTTAAATCTATCCAGTCGAAAATATTAAGATTTCCGTCATCATTCATTTCAGCTTCAAAATCATAATCATTAATTTCAATAATTCCAAGAAGCTTTTTCTGCAAAGTTACAAGGTCAGAAACATTAACTATTTTATCACAGTTAAAATCACCTTTAATTACTGTTTCCTGACTGGAAGTTTCGGGAACTGTTTCACTTACAGATGAAACAGATGTAGATGTAGCAGTATTTACTGTTGTAACAACAGATATTGTTGTTATTTCAGTAATGTCATACGATTCTGTTTCAGAAACAGATGTATTAACAGAAGTAACTGTATAAGATGTGGATTTTTGTGTCACTGATTCAGAAGTTGACAAGACTGTAGTTTCAGTTTCAGAAGTACTTTCTGTAACAGTTGTTGATGTAACAGATGTTGTTATTTCAGGTTCATCTGATGAATATACATAATCACTTTCACTCAGTTGAGGATATGTAAACGAAGTTGATATGTATTCCGTATCAGGGGTATGATTGGTATTAAAACTCTCAGAACCTTTTAAAAAATACTGATACTTTATAGGATTGCTGTCATCGTCCAGATCATCCCATGTACAGTCAAGGGCATACCAGTTACCGTCTTCCATCTGAATATAATTCCACATATGTGCAAAATTTGTTTCAGTATTTACATTTCCAATTACAACAATACAAGGTATATTTTCCTTATCGCAGAGTATTTTTACAGCTTTTGAATATCCTTCACATACAATACTATATGGTTCAATAAAAAATCCAAGAGCTGTATCATGGTATGGTGCTGATAAATCATAATTTACAGTATTTGCAATTGAATCGTGAATATATTTGATCTTGCTGTAGTTATCATCACCTTTGACTTCAAAAGAGCTTACTGCATTATCATAGGTCTGCTTGAATTCAGCTGCCGTTTCAACATCTGTGTACTCTTCCTTAACTGCACCTTTTAATTTCAGTTCAGAAATTGTCATTGTATATTTTCTGGTCATAAAGCTGTATCCGTTTTTTACATTACTTAATGTAACGCTTATCTGACTTGTATCAAGCCAGAAAAGTTCCGGATAATCATAATCCAGGGCAAGCTCTCCATCTCTTATTGTAGATAAAACAATCGTCCAGAATTCCGTTTTCTGGTCATCATCCCATGAAGACATATTTGTACTGGAAGTTTCATATGAAACAGGATCCGGCAGGCTTACAGAAAACTCCTCAGTAGTAGGCTCAAGCCAGATTTTCATAGCATCATACGCTGATTTGTTGTTATCATCCAGTTGATCATAAAAACTGAATGTATTTTCATTATACAGGCAGGTTACACCTGAAGATAATCCGGACGACCATTTATAATCCTCAGCATCAAAGCAAATGGTTTCGTCTATGATTTCATTTTCTGATGTAATATCAATGGCAGCTGCTTCAATTCCGGATACAATTGCCCAGTCCCCTCTTCCGCTTAAAACGGAAACAGTAAATAACAAAACGGTCCATAAACTAATGGTAAACTTTTTAATAGAAATTTTTATATCATGTTTCATGATATAAACCCTCCTCTCAGACTATTTACCTTTATCCCCGTCTATATATCTTTGAACATATTATACAATGCTTTTCTTCAAATGTCAATAACTTTTTAGGTTTATCATAATTTTTTAATAACATACTCTTTTAAGCATACCGTTCATATATGCAATAGAAACACCGAAATTTGTAAGCGGGACTCCTGCATCCTCAAAAGCTTTCTGTTTTTCAAGCATTGCTTTTCTGTTAATCATACAGCCGCCACAGTGAATTGCAAGCTTATACTGACTTATATCGGTCTGTATTTTCTGACCTGATATATTATCTATCTGTATATTCTTGTTAGTATATTTCCTTAAAAGAGCAGGTATTTTAATTCTTGCTATATCCCCGTCCAGAGCATGATGGGAACAGCTTTCCAAAATCAGAACTTTATCTCCGTCTTGAAGAGTATCAATAGCTTTTGCACTTTCAATAAGCTTTTTGATATCCCCTTTTATTTTTGCCATTAAAAGTGAGAAGGATGTCAGCGGAATATCATCAGGAATAATATTATTGACCTCACGGAAAATCTGTGAATCTGTAACAACAAGTGCCGGAGGATTTTTCAGACTTTCCAGAGCAGAATGAATGTTTTCAGATGTAACAGTCATTACCATGCAGCCATTATCAAGCAAGTCCCTCAGCACCTGAACTTCCGGCAGAATCAGACGGCCTTTAGGAGCCTGAATATCCTGAGGAGCTGTAAGCATTACAAGATCTCCGGGATTAACCAGATCGGCAGTAAGCACAGGAGTTTCAATTCTGTCCTTCAGAAGATTTATAAGGGCATTTTTAACATCATCTATACCATTTTTCTGATTCAGGTTTACATATATCACCGTTTCACAAAGACTTGAAAAATCAATATTACATTTTTTATCATTTATTTCATTTACCACAATAATATACGGTATATTTTTTTCTTTTATCTTACAGACATATTTTTCCGTTGAGTTTATACTTTCCGAAAGACTGCTTACCACCAGAATTGCTGCGTCGCAGATGCCAAGCTGCTCAATAGATTTCTGAACCCTTACACTTCCAAGCTCACTTTTATCATCCAGTCCAGCAGTATCAATAAACACTACAGGACCTAACGGTATAAGCTCCATAGGTTTAAAAACAGGATCTGTTGTTGTTCCGGCAACAGGAGAAGTTAGGGCAATATCCTGACCAGTCACGGCATTTATAAATGTTGATTTTCCGGCATTTGTATCTCCGAATACTCCTATATGTATTCTCAGAGCTTTTGGGGTCTGGTTAATTTCTGAAATCATAAGACTGCTCCTTTAAATTAATCAAAATCTGAAATCACGTTCGCCTGCCTTGATTTTTTCAAGATATTCATCAAATTTTACTTTTACTTTTTCTTCCTTTATATTATTGCGCTCTCTATTGATGACATCAAATGTAAGGCTTTTGAATTCTTCGTCACCATAATCCAGAGCGTATTCAGCAAGAGTAAGCATAGCATTGGGCAGACAGCAGTTTGAAATATTTCCTGTTTTTGCAAGCTGCATAAATCTGTCGCCTGTTCTTCCGGCACGGTAACAAGCAGTACAAAAGCTTGGTATATAACCATTTTTCAAAAGTGCCTTTGAAACTTCAGCCTCTGATCGTTCATCAGAAACCTTAAACTGTGCTGTACTCTGATCGTCACAGCTGCTGTCACAGTTTCCGTTGTTAAGTCTTTGAGCATATCCCCCTACTCCAGTACATGAACCGCCGCTTGTCTGAGAAATTCCCAGAGAAATTATTTCGTCTCTGAAATCTTTTTCTTCTCTTGTAGAAATAATCATTCCAGTATAAGGAACTGCAAGACGCAAAACAGCGATAATTGTTTTAAACTGTTCATCAGTTACAATATTCGGGAAAAGACTAAGATCAACTCCCTCAGCCCATCTGATTCTCGGAATTGAGATTGTATGAGGACCTATTCCGAAGGTATCTTCAAGATGTTTTACATGAAGCATAGTACCAATTACTTCATATTTATATTCATAAAGTCCGTAAAGAACGCCTATACCCACATCGTCTATTCCGCCCAGCATTGCTCTGTCGTGGGCAGTAGTATGATAATCATAATCGCTCTTAGGACCTGACGGATGAAGCTTTTCATATGTAGGTTTGTGATATGTTTCCTGAAATAGAACGTAAGTACCTATGCCTGCTTCTTTAAGCTTTTTATAATTTTCGACAGTTGTTGCCGCAATATTTACATTGATTCTTCTTATCTCTCCATTGCCGTTTTTAGTAGCATAAGCTGTTTTCATACATTCAAGAATATAATCAATATCACAGTTTTTCGGATCTTCTCCGGATTCCATTGCTATACGCTTATGTCCCATAGCTTCAATTGCACGGCATTCTTCAGCCACTTCTTCCTGAGTAAGCTTTTTTCTGCGTATGCCGGAACCGCAGTGATAACCACAGTACTTGCATCCGTTAATACAGTAGTTTGAAACATATAAAGGTGCAAACATAACAATTCTTTTACCATATATTGTTTCCTTGATTTTTCTTGCCATTGCAAAAATTTTTTCACGAAGCTGTTTATTCTCTTCGTTTTCGCATGCATACAAAAGTACTGATACCTCATATCTGTCAAGACCTTTGAGGGTTTCTGCCTTTTTAAGTATGGAATCAACAAGCTCTGTATTGTTTTTATTTTCTTCGCCATACTTTAATACTTTAAGAATTTCATCATTATCAATAAATTCCTCTGCTTTGCATGATTTACTGTTATACATAATAAAAAATCTCCATTCTGCTTAATTTTTAGAAATTGCCGCTTTAACTGAAACACTGTCTATTTTTCCAAGCTTTCCGGTTAAAGAACTGATTGTATCGGTATCAGCGTCCACAACAACGGATATGACAGAAACACCTCTTTCCTTGTAAGGAATACCCATACGTCCGATTATTATGTCACTGAAGCCGTGCAGTATCTCATTTACGCTTTCAGATGCTTCAAGATTATTAATTATAACCGCCAGAACAGCTATTCTTTTTTCCATTGCTATTTCCTTTCATATAAAATAAAATACCCGGTTATGTAACCAGGCATAATATCAGCATTTATAGATAATATAATATCCAAAAAACTGTAAGCCGATTGCTCAGAATAATCCTTGCAGCCCGAAAACAGAAAAAACATATTAATCCTGCACAGAAATATAATCAGGAATTTTAAAATATATTACAAATATTTACAAGTATTATATCATATTTTGTAGTAATTGTCAATATTTTTATAACTTTTATTTGCAGTTTTAAAGATATTTTCTTATATCAGCTTCCATTCTTTCTTCAATATTAATAAGCTTCCGGGCAATATCCTTTGATTTTTCATCAGCTGCTTTATATTGATTCAGATAATGCGACAAGGATTTTATACCCATATTGCAGCCATCTGTTATAAATTCTGCAACTGCCTGATCGGACTCATTAACTGCAAGTTTAAAATTTGTCTTTATCCACGACATTCCTTTTGCCATTACCGGAGGTTCTTTGCCGTCATCATGATAGTCATTCAGCAGCTTTTCAAGTTCTTTTTGTATTTCATCATGGTCATTTCTGCATTTTTCAAGAAATTTTTTCAGTTCAGAACTTTGAACATATTTCAAAGAATCATCAACAGATGAAATTCCCATTTTAATACCTGCATCGCATTCTCTAAGCAATTTTATTGTATCGTCTTCTATCATAGCTATTCTCCTTTACAAAATATAATCTTTGTTTAGTATGACCGATACAAATAAAAAAATACTATATTATCATCTTTATATAAAATTTATTTATTCAAATGTTTCAGGATACTTTGATTTTCTTTTATACTTTTTTCTGTCTGTATCAGCTATTCGAGTAACAGGGTTAATTCCCTGCCAGTCACGACGCTTTTCTGAATCAACACGGTGCTTTTCTTTTTTACTCATTTTTTCATAGGGAACAAATTTTTTCATTATTATTCCTCCCCTGCCTTAAAATTGTAAACTGGCTTTATAATATCATTAATTTCTACAGTATCACCTATGTTATTTACAATATCATCAATTGATTTATATGCCATAGGACATTCATCAAGTGTTCCCGAATTAACCGATGTCGTATAAATTCCTTTCATTTGTTTTTTATATTCAGATACTGTAAATGTTTCTTTTGCCTGAGAACGTGACATAAGTCTTCCGGCACCATGGGGAGCAGAAAAATTCCAGTCCCTGTTTCCTTTTCCGGTACATAGCAGACTACCGTCCCTCATATTTACTGGAATCAGCAGACATTCTCCTTTCTGTGCTGATACAGCGCCCTTGCGAAGAATCATATTTTCAGTATCAATATAATTGTGAATAGTAGTAAAACGCTCTTCAATATGAAGTCCCATTCCCTTTATAATTTCATCCATCATCGCCTGACGGTTTAACATTGCAAATTCCTGAACAATTTTCATATCATGAATGTATTGCTTAAAGAGTTCGCCTTCAGTATAAGCCAGATGTTTTGGAATATCTGTACGCTTGGTATTGACAAGTTTTTTCAGTTCTGCCTGTATCTGCTTTTCTTTACCTTCAGATTTAAGCTTATTGACTAGCTCATTAATTTCATTTTCCGAGCATTTATTTAGTTTTTTATATGCCTCTTGCTGATAATATTTTGCAGTTTCAACTCCAAGATGACGTGAACCGGAATGAATCACAATATAAACACTTCCGTCACTTCCTTTATCAGCTTCAATAAAATGATTTCCTCCTCCAAGAGTACCAATACTTTTTTCTGCAAGCAGCGGATTAATATACTCGTAGCAGTAAAGCTTTGTCAGGTCAATTTTTTCGCTGTATCTGTGAGCCTTATCACGGATATTAAATCCTGAGGGAATTTTTTCATAAATAAGCTTGTCAAGTTTCATAACTTCTATATGCTTTTCCTTAAGCTTTACGGTTTCCATTCCGCATCCGATATCAACTCCCACAAGATTCGGAACGGCATTGTCTTTAATTGTCATGGTCGTACCAATCGTACATCCTGCTCCGGCGTGAACATCCGGCATAATGCGTATATCTGAGTCTTTACTGATTGACTGATTACATAATGCTATAATTTGTGAAATGGCATCTTCATTAATAATATCTGTAAATATTTTTGCAAAATTATATTTTCCATTTAAAATAATCATAATGTTCCTTTCCGGATTTGCCGCAAAAAAATGCACTCCTGCTTTAAACAGAAGTGCATCTATAATAATTCTTATGCTTATATTTTATCGCACAAAAATAGTTTGCAGGCAAACCCCATGCTTCTGCTGTAACGTATTAATTTTTTGTCTGGTTTTATAAAATATTCTTATTAACATGGAATTCACCATCCTTTCATTTAAATATGTTTTGTATTATATCATTT
>NZ_JBJFHN010000139.1:0-6178 GCF_051893655.1 Porcipelethomonas sp.
ATTTCAGGTATTTTCTCTTGCCAAGCTGCGTAAGATTAAAGAAGAAGGCGTTTATTTTTCTTCCCATATTGACGGAAGAAAAATTTTTATGGGACCGGAAGAAAGTATGCAGATACAGTCTAATCTTGCATCTACCATTGCTATGGGATTTGATGAATGCATTGAAAATCCGTCAGAGCATGAATATGCGGCAAATTCTATAGAACGTACTACACGATGGCTATATCGGTGTAAAGAGGAAATGGAAAGGCTGAATTCCCGAAGCGATACTATAAATAAAAAACAGATGCTTTTTGGAATCAATCAGGGAAGTACTTATGATGACCTTAGAATAAAGCACATGGAGGATATTGCAAAGCTTGATCTGGATGGTTATGCTATCGGCGGACTGGCTGTAGGTGAGTCCACTGAGGAAATGTACAGGATCATAGATGTTGTGGAACCGTACATGCCTGAAAATAAACCCAGATATCTTATGGGGGTAGGTACGCCGTCTAATATCATTGAAGCTGTTGCAAGAGGCGTTGATATGTTCGACTGTGTTATGCCCAGCCGCAATGCAAGACATGCTACTGTATTTACGTGGTCGGGTATTATGCATCTTACAAATAAGTGCTATGAAACAGACAGCCGTCCTATTGACGAGGAATGTGACTGTCCCGTCTGTCAGAATTTTACCAGAGCTTATGTCCGTCATCTTTTTAAAGCCGGTGAAATGCTGGGAGGACGTCTTGCAGTTATGCATAATCTTTATTTTTACAATACTCTTGCGGAGAAAATAAGAGAAGCGTTGGATAACGGTAAATTTGAGGACTTCAGAAAAAAATATTCCGCACTTCTTGCAGAAAGAATTTAGGGTGACATATATGAGTATAATTGAACTTATTCTTATTGGTATAGGACTTTCAATGGATGCTTTTGCAGTGTCTGTTACAAATGGATTATGCTGTAAAAATATCAAAGCCGGAAGAACAGTAATGACAGGCGTCTGTTTCGGAGGATTTCAGGGACTGATGCCGCTTATAGGATATTTTCTGGGACGTGGATTTGCAAAGTATGTTACTGCGTTTGATCATATTATTGCACTTGTTTTACTGGGATTTATCGGCGGTCAGATGATCTGGGAATCCTTTAAAAAGGACGAAAATGAAAATGAAAGCAGTATTCTTACAGGTAAAATGCTGTTAATGCAGGGGATAGCTACCAGTATTGATGCTCTGGCAGTAGGTGTAAGCTTTGCCGCACTTGATAATGTAAATATTGCTTTTGCAGCATTGTCAATCTGTTGTATTACATTTATGTTCAGCGTTGCCGGAGTAATTATAGGAAAGAAATTCGGAAATATGCTTAACAATAAGGCTCAGCTTGTGGGAGGACTGATTCTTGTGGGAATCGGTGTAAAGATTTTTGTTGAGCATACGTTTTTTAGCTGATAAACACGATATTGCTGATTAGCTTTACATATCGTCAGAAGTATATAATATACCACACAAACCTACAAAATATTCTAAAAAAACCCCGTTTCAATAAACGGGGTTTTGTGTTATAATTTAGTTACAGAAATTAAAATTCAGTTACAAAAAAGGAAGGGAAAAATTATGCTGGCAACATTAAAAAGAGAAAAAATTGTGTCGCAAGAAAAAACTACTTACATGGAGGTATTGGGAACAAACAGGATAATATATCGTGTAACGTCTACTAAGGTTACCCGTGACGGAAACGAAAGTACTACATATGGCATTGAAGCTGAAACACGACTGGGACCTGTAAGATTCAAAGAAACAATTGAGGATTTTTCAGCAGATGTTGGCTTTGCTGTAAAATTTGCGGAATTTCTTGTGAAAAATAATATCAAGCCTTCTCTTATTTATAATGCGGCTCTTTGTTTCTTAAGAAAGACTATTTAAAAGAAAAAAATTCATAAATTGGATTATGGTATTGAAATTTGCTGTAAATTGGTGTATAATAAACAATATTAATTACAGTTGAAAGGAATTTTAATATGTATAATAATCTGATTGATACAATTGGCTTTGTGTCCAAATCTGATCCTGAAGTGGGACAGGCTATGGAAAAGGAACTGGCAAGACAGAAAAGAAATCTGGAGCTTATCGCAAGTGAAAACATTGTTTCTCCTGAAGTAATGGCTGCAATGGGTTCGGTTCTTACAAACAAGTATGCAGAAGGTTATCCGGGCAAGCGTTATTACGGCGGATGCGAATGCGTTGACATTGTTGAAAATATTGCCATTGAAAGAGCAAAGAAGCTTTTCGGAGCTGAATATGCAAACGTTCAGGCTCATTCCGGAGCACAGGCAAATACTGCTGTTTATTTTGCACTTCTTGAACCTGGTGATACTGTTATGGGCATGAGTCTTGCTCACGGCGGACATCTGACTCATGGTTCACCGGTTAATTTGTCAGGAAAATATTTCAACTTTATTTCTTATGGTCTGGGTGAAGATGAAAAAATCGACTATGACAAAATAGAAGAACTGGCAAAGGCAAACAAGCCTAAGATGATCGTTGCAGGTGCGTCTGCATATCCGAGAATCATTGATTTTAAGCGTATTTCTGAAATTGCAAAGTCAGTAGGAGCATATTTTATGGTTGATATGGCTCATATTGCCGGTCTTGTTGCAGCAGGATGTCATCCAACTCCTGTAGGCTATGCAGATGTTGTTACTACTACAACACATAAGACATTAAGAGGACCAAGAGGCGGTCTTATTCTTACAAATGATGAGGAGCTTGCAAAGAAAATTAATAAGTCCATTTTCCCGGGCATTCAGGGCGGACCGTTAATGCATGTCATTGCCGGAAAGGCAGTATGCTTTGGAGAGGCTCTCAAGCCGGAATTCAAAACTTATCAGCAGCAGGTTGTAAAGAACGCACAGGCTCTTGCAAAGGGACTTGTTGAAAGAGGTTTCAATCTTGTTTCCGGCGGTACAGATAATCACCTTATGCTTGTTGACCTTCGTCCGTTTGATATAACAGGAAAGGAACTGGAACACCGTCTTGATGAAGTTTATATTACAGTAAATAAAAATGCAATTCCAAACGACCCTCAGAAGCCATTTGTTACAAGCGGACTGAGAATCGGTACGCCTGCGGTTACTACAAGAGGACTTAAGGAAGCCGAGATGGAAAAAATTGCCGAGTATATTTATCTGGCAGCTAAGGACTTTGATAATAAGGCAGACTTTATTCGTGAAGGGGTAACAGAAATCTGTACAAAATATCCTTTGTATGAATAATAAATACTTATAATAACTGGTATTTTATATAATTGATATCATAAGTATCAGCGGCGGTTTAAAAACTGCCGCTGTTTTTTCAAAGAGGTGAAATTTATGAGTAATCCTTTGGCTGACCAGATTCGTCCTGAAAATCTTGATGAAGTAGTAGGTCAGAAGCATTTGCTTGGGCAGGGAAAACCATTGAGACGCATTATTGAAAGCGGTCATATTCCAAATATGATTTTTTACGGACCTTCCGGAACAGGCAAAACAACTGTGGCAAGAATAATTGCAGAAAATACTAATATGTCACTGCACAAATTAAATGGTACTTCCGCTTCTGTTTCCGACATTAAAGAAGTTATTTCCGAAATAGGTACTTTTGCCGGAGCAGACGGAATTTTGCTGTATCTGGATGAAATACAGTATTTTAATAAAAAACAGCAGCAGAGTCTTCTGGAATATATTGAAAACGGACAGATCACACTTATAGCATCAACTACAGAAAATCCTTATTTTGCTGTATTCAATGCGGTTATCAGTCGTTCCACTGTATTTGAATTCAAACCTCCTGAAGCAGATGAAATTGAAAAAGCAGTACAGAGAGCTTTTGATATTTTGTCCGAAAGAAACGGTGTGAAATATGAACTGGAAGACGGAGTAATAAGACATATTGCAGTAAGCTGCGGCGGAGATGTCAGGAAGGCTGTAAATACGGTAGAACTCAGTACCCTTGCCGGAGATGTATACTCCGACTGTGTTAAAATCACTCTGGAAACAGCGTCAGCTCTTGCTCAGCGAAGCAATATGAAATATGACCGTGACGGAGATCAGCATTATGACATTCTTTCCGCTTTGCAGAAATCTATAAGAGGTTCAGATGAAAATGCTGCTCTTCACTATGCGGCACGACTTATGGCTGCCGGAGATATTATTTCTCTGTCCAGACGTCTGCTGGTTATTGCATCTGAAGATATTGGTCTTGCATATCCTAATGCTATAACAATTGTAAAATCCTGTGTTGATGCTGCTATGCAGTTGGGACTTCCGGAAGCGAGAATCCCACTGGCACAGGCAGTGGTTTTGCTTGCAACTGCTCCTAAGTCGAACAGTGCCTACGAAGCAATTAATTCGGCTATGGATGATGTAAACAAGGGGCTGGCAATTGATTTCCCTAGATGTCTGCAAAACAAGCATTTTGACGGTGAGGACGCAAAAATTAAAGGGCAGTTTTATAAGTACCCCCACGATTATCCCAATCACTGGGTTGAACAGCAGTATATGCCGGATGCTCTAAAAGGAAAGGTTTACTATAAATACGGAGATAATAAGCAGGAACAGTCAGCTAAAATGTATTGGGACAAGGTCAAAGGAAAGGATTGAGAATGTCTTATGGGAATTTTTAATATATTTAAAAAGAAAAAAGATAAGACAGAAGAATCTGTTAAAAAAGAATATACTTCGGAAGAACGCAGCTGCTGCTTTGATAAAGTCGATTATCAGTTTGAAGCTGCAATGAAAAATTACTGCCGTATGAACAATAAAAATGAGGATTCATTAAATGATGAAGATTTTGATGAAATATATCTTTATGCCGGCAATCATATAGGTTTTTTTATGACATGGATCATAAAGCATCATTTTGAGGGAGAAATTCATAATGATGATAATGAGGGACTGGAAGCTGTCAGAAATGAAACAATGACAGGTACGGAATTTGTTATGGAGCACTGTGACGGTAAATTTTGGGGTATTGATGTTTCAGATGAGATATTCGGCTTTGTAAATGAATATTATGAAAATGGGTATCTGAATGATTATTCCAGGTGGGTGATTGAAGAACTGCATGACCTTCCTCTGGAATTTGTTGGTACATGGGAGGAGTACCATGAATTTGAACATGTGATTGATAATGCATATGATAAATATAAAGAAACTAAAGTATAATAATGGAGAAACATGCAAATGAAAAATAATGATATTAAATTCAGAATAATTATTTCACTTCTAACATTGCTTTTTACTGCGGCATGTGCTGTGATATCAGTTTTTACTGCACTTGAAACAACTTCAGTAAAAATAATCGGTGCATTAGCGTCTGTAGCGGTGGTTACAGCTGTAACATGGAAATTTCCCAGAAGATTTTATCTGCTGGCAATGGTATTTGATATTTTTGCGGCAGCTATGGGATCAGTTATTAATCTATATCATTATATAGGTTTTTATGACAGGTTTGTTCATTATTTAAGCGGTATTCTTCTGGCAGAAGGCGGAATGCTTATTATATCCTTTATACTTGAAAAGAGAAAAATAGAAAAAGATCATATAATTATGCTTTTGTTTTCATTTTTCTTTTCGTCTTCCTGTGCAGGCTTCTGGGAAATATATGAATTTACAGCAGATAACATTTTAAATATTAATATGCAGGGGACAAATACAAATACAATGGGGGATATTGTGTCCGGAGTTCTGGGTGCAGCTACGTATTTTATTGCTTCAATTCTAATTTTAAAAAGAGAAAAAAATAAGTAATATTTTGTAAAAATCCTTGACAGTATTTGTTGATAATGTTAAAATATCAATATAAATCAATGAAAGGACGGCAGTTTCTTTGAAGATTTCTAAAAAGTTTTTAAGCGTAGCCACAGCATTGCTATGCGGTGTAAGTACTTTTGCAGGGGTACAGCCGATAACATCGGAGGCGGCAGATTATGGAGAATATCTGTGTTACAAACCTGTCGATGAAGACGGTGACGGAAATTACGATTACACTGAAGTTTCCGATTGCAGTATAATTGCTGTCTCGGTTGAGATTGCGGAGATGTGCGTCGTGCCGGTAAAGAGTATAGGATTGAGAGCATTTGAAGACTGTACAAGCCTTGAAAGCATAACAATTCCAGACAGCGTGACGAGTATAGGAGATAGTGCATTTTCCGGTTG
>NZ_JBJFHN010000140.1:0-6039 GCF_051893655.1 Porcipelethomonas sp.
CATTTATGATTATGCTGTAATAACTGGTTGTAATGAATCAGCGGTATCTGTTGATATCCCGGCTGAAATTGACGGACTGCCCGTTACTGAAATTGACTGGTTTGCATTTGCTGATTGCACCAATTTAAAAAATGTTACTATACCTGACAGTGTTACCCGCATAGGATACGAAGCATTCAGAGATTGTTCATCTCTTGAATCTGTTTCAATACCAGACAGTGTTACAAGCATTGGCGGAGAAGCGTTTGCAGGTTCAGGCTTGAAATCGATTGTCATACCGGACACTGTTACTGATATATCAGGCGGAACATTTTATAATTGTTCTGATCTTGAAAGTGTAGTTTTACCTGAGGGAATGACATCTGTTCCAACGTTTAATTATGGATTTTTTGAAGACTGTGAGTCTTTGACTTCTGTAAATATACCAGACAGCGTAACTGTAATATATGATAGAGCATTCTATGGATGTTCAAGCCTTACTGGTTTAGTTATTCCTGATAACGTAACGTCAATAGGAAGAGAGGCTTTCAGCGGCTGTTCAAACCTTACTGAACTGAATGTCCCTGAAAATGTAACAGATATTGGTTATCATGCATTTTATGGAACACCATGGCTTGAAAATATAACAGATGAGTATGTAGTATTGGGCGGAGGAGTATTCTATCAGTACAATGGAAATGAAGACAAAATAGTTCTTCCTGATAATGTCAAGTATCTGTCAGAAAATGCATTTGATGTATATACTGCAACATTCAGTGAAATTACACTGTCAGATAATGTTGAAAGCATAGATTTAAGTTTGTTTACTGAATGGGAAAGAAGTGCTGTAGTTAATTTAGGAAAGAATACAAAGGAAGTCAGCTTCTGGTATGATTCTAAAGGAAACTTTTACAATGTAAAGGCAGTTAATGCACCTGAGGACAGCTTATATTTTTCTTCTGATGACGGTATTCTTTATAATAAGGATAAAACAAAATTAGTATATTATCCGATATCAAAAAATGATCTTACAGAATATACTATTCCGGATACAGTAAAAGAAATCGGAAGCGGAGCATTCTTCCTTTCAAATTTAAGTAAAATTACGCTTCCGGAAAATCTGAGAAAAATCGGAGAAATGGCGTTTTATTGTTCAGGCATTGATTTCGGAACACTGGAAATTCCTGACGGAGTAACATTAATAAAAGACAGTGCTTTCAGCGGATGTAATGTATTAAAAGTAATAGTTCCGGAATCGGTAATATATATAGAAGGAAATGCTTTTGCTTTTTGCTCTGATCTTACTGAAATAATATTCAAAAACCCTGAATGTGAAATTTATGACTGGTACTATACTATTTCTAATGGGGATAATGAAAACGGAAAACCATATTTTTCCGGAACGATTTATGGTTATGAAAACTCAACAGCTCAGGAATATGCTGAGAAATATGGTATAACCTTTGCTTTACTTGAAGATGATCCAGAAATAACTACTGTTCCAGTGACAACATCGGTTACAACTGAAACAACAGTTAAAATTACATCGAATGTGACAGCTGAAACATCTGATACTGATTCAGAGACGACAACTGAACCAGTATCAACAGTAACAAACATCAGTACAGTGCAAACTGCGGCAGTAACATCTGGATCAATTTCAACTGCTCAGACAGCTGAAACGTCTGATACTGATTCAAAAACTACAGCAGAAATATCAAAATCTTCTGGCACTACAGTATCTACTGAAATTTCTGATGATGTTTCATCAGCAAATACAACGTCTGTAACTGAATCCTCTGAAACAACACCGGCTGTAACTGAAACAACATCGGACGATACTGTTACTCTTTCCAAAACAAAGCTCGATATGTCAGTTGGTGACAAAATTCTTTTAAAGCTTAACGGATACAGTGGTGAAACCGCATGGGTTTCAAGCAATGATAATGTTGCTATAGTTGATTCAAATGGATGCGTTGAAGCAATTGGAGAGGGTACTGCAACTATATTTGTAACATATGGTGAAAAGGGTGAAAAAAATTTGTCCTGTTCTGTAACAGTTGAAGGCGGAGAAGTTAAAATACTGGGTGATGCCAACGGTGACGGTGTAATGAATGTCAGAGATGCTGCATTTATCGCAAAAATGCTTGCCCAGGGAAAAAACAGTGAATTGCCTATGACTGCTGATTATAATGGTGACGGAGTTGTGAATGTAAGAGATGCTGCATCAATTGCAAGAACACTTGCAAACACATTAAAGCAGACAAACGATTAATTTAAAATTTATTTTCACACGAAATGTGTACGGTTATATGTACATATGACAATGAGAACAAGTCTTATATAAACCTCTGATACAAAAAATCAGAGGTTTATTCTTTTATCAGGGGCGGATCATATACCTTTTTTTCTGTAATTGTTGAAATTGCTTTGAATTTTTGATATAATAATAAGAAGAACATTTAAACGGGAACGGTGTAGAAAATGAAAAATTTAAATATTGTTTTGGCAGAACCTCAGATTCCGCAGAATACAGGAAATATTTCCAGAACCTGTGCGGTAACAGGAGCGAAGCTTCACCTTATCCGTCCTTTCGGATTTGAAATTACTGATAAGCATCTGAAAAGAGCTGGTCTGGATTACTGGGATAAGCTTGATATATATTACTATAATGATATAAATGATTTTTTTGCAAAAAATGACGGAGAGTATTTTTTCTTTACTACAAAAGGCAGGAAGGTTTACAGTCAGGTTGATTATCCGAATAATGCATATCTTGTTTTCGGACGGGAAGATAAGGGACTGAATGAGGATCTTCTTTATAATAATCCGGATAAATGCGTCAGAATACCTATGAGGAACAGTTTAAGAAGTCTTAATCTTTCAAATTCGGTAGCTATAGCTGCTTATGAAGTTTTGAGACAGTGGGATTTTCCGGATCTTTCAAGGGAAGGACAGCTTACGAAATATACATGGCAGAAAGAAGGAATATAGATGCAGAAAATTAAAATTTTAACAGATTCTGCAAGTGATATTACAAGGGCAGATGAAAAAAAACTTGGCATTAAGGTAATGAGTCTTCCAGTTGCTGTGGACGGAAATTCGTACAGGGAAAGAATTGATTTTTCAGCTAACGAGTTTTATCAAATGATGGATAATGCAAAAACAGTTCCTGCTGTATCGTCACTTTCAGTTCATGAAATTCTTGATGTATACAAAGAACTTTATAATGAGGGCTGGACAGATGTAATTTATGTTACTGTTTCTTCAACAGGTTCGGATACATATAGAAACGCCTTATCAGCTGCCCAGGAGTTTAAGGGAAAAGTGCAGTCAAAGGACAGGCTGAATATGCGGATTTTCGTGGTGGATTCAAAAAATTACAGCGGTGCTTACGGCTATCCTGTCATGCAGGCAGCTCTGAAAGCACAGAAAGGTGCTACTCCTGATGAACTGCTTGATTTTCTTCATGACTGCTTTGAGAATGCGGAAGCTCATTTTCTTCCGCTGACACTTAAATATGTAAGAAAATCCGGACTTGTAACCTCGGCTTCAGCACTGTTCGGAGAACTTATGAGAATGCGTCCGGTTATCAGAGTTGCCGGAGGAACAACAGGTATTACTGAAAAAATCAGGGGAGAAAAAAATATTATTCCCGGACTTCTGGCAGATGCCGAAAGATCCATGGAGCCGGAAAGTCCTTATCTTGTGGCATGCGGCAGCAACAGAGTGATGGCTGAAACACTTGCAAAGGAAATGACGGACAGGTTTGGTTATCCGCCGGAATATATTGTAAAAATGGGTGCTGCATCAGCGTGTATTACCGGACATGATGCCATCGGATTTGTAATAAGAAGAAAACATAAGTAAAATTTAAAAAAACTATTGCAAAATAGCGGAAAATAGTGTAAAATAAAAATGATGACTGTTAAATTTATAACGGTCTTTATAATGTATTAAATGAAAGGATGCTTATTAAATATGGCAGGTTTAAACAAGGTTTCAGTTGATGACATTAATGTAAAGGGCAAAAAGGTTCTCGTAAGAGTAGATTTTAATGTACCGCTTAAGGACGGCGTTATTACAAATGACAACAGAATCCAGGCAGCTCTTCCGACAATAAAGAAGCTGGTTGCTGACGGCGGTAAGGTTGTTCTTTGTTCGCATCTGGGCAAGCCTAAGAACGGTCCTGAGGACAAGTTCTCACTGGCTCCGGCTGCAAAGCGTCTTGCAGAATTGGTTGACACAAAGGTAACTTTTGCAAAGGACGATACAGTTGTAGGCGAAAATGCTAAAAAGGCTGTTGCTGAAATGAAGGACGGCGAAATCGTTGTTCTTGAAAATACAAGATTCAGAGGCGCTGATGAAACTAAGAACGGCGACAATCTTGCTAAGGAACTGGCTGATCTGGTTGATGATCAGGTATTCGTAATGGATGCTTTTGGTTCAGCTCACAGAGCACATGCTTCAACAGCCGGCGTTACAAAGTTTGTTAAGGAAACAGCAGTAGGCTATCTGATGCAGAAGGAGATCAAGTTCCTCGGCAATGCTGTTGAAGTGCCTGAAAGACCATTTGTTGCAATTCTCGGCGGCGCTAAGGTTGCTGATAAGCTTAACGTTATTTCAAATCTGCTTGAAAAGTGTGATACACTTATTATCGGCGGTGGTATGGCTTATACATTCCTGAAGGCTAAGGGCTATGAGGTTGGTAAGTCACTGGTTGATATGGAAAAGGTTGACTACTGCAAGGAAATGATGGAAAAGGCTGAAAAGCTTGGCAAGAAGCTTCTTCTTCCGGTTGATACTGCTATCACAGCAGCTTTCCCTGATCCTATTGACGCTGAAATCGCAGTTGAATATGTGGATTCTGACAAGATTCCGGCTGACAAGATGGGTCTGGATATCGGTCCTAAGACACAGGAACTGTTTGCTGAAGCTGCAAAGACTGCTAAGACAGTTGTATGGAACGGACCTATGGGCGTATTTGAAAACCCTGTACTCGCTAAAGGTACAATTGCAGTAGCTAAGGCTCTTGCAGAAACAGACGCTACAACAATCATCGGCGGCGGTGATTCCGCAGCAGCAGTTATGCAGCTCGGTTTTGCTGATAAGATGAGCCATATTTCAACAGGCGGCGGTGCTTCACTTGAATATCTTGAAGGTAAGGTACTTCCGGGCGTTGACGTTATTGCTGACAAATAAGATTTAAAAATGGAGAACAGGGGACACCTTGTTCTCCTTGCGTTGTAACATAATTTATAAATCAAAGGAGTTTTTAATATGAACAAGTCAAAAAGAAAGGCAATTATTGCTGGTAACTGGAAAATGAATAAGACAAGACCAGAGGCTAAGGAACTTTTAGATGCTATCAAGCCGCTGGTTGCAAATGCAGAAGGCAAGGTAGAAGTAATCGCATGCGTACCTTTTACAAACCTTGAAACAGCTATAAATACAACAGAAGGTTCAAATGTTAAAATTGGTGCTGAGAATGTTCACTTTGAAAAAAGCGGTGCATTCACAGGTGAAATTTCTGCTGACATGCTGGTTGAACTGGGCGTTGAATATGTTGTAATCGGTCACTCTGAAAGAAGACAGTATTTCGGCGAAACAGACGAAACAGTTAACAAGAGAACAAAGGCTGCTCTTGCAGCAGGCTTAAAGCCAATTGTTTGTGTAGGCGAACTTCTCTGGGAACGTGAATGCAATATTACAGAAGAAGTTATTGCACGTCAGATAAAGCTTGATCTTTTTGACGTTTCTGCTGAAGATGTTAAGAAGACTGTTATTGCTTATGAGCCAGTATGGGCTATCGGTACAGGCAAGACTGCTACTGCTGATCAGGCTGAGGAAGTTTGCGGATTTATCCGTGCAACTCTTGCAAAGATTTATGATCAGGCAACAGCTGATGCTGTTACAATTCAGTACGGCGGATCAATGAACGCTAAAAACTGTGCTGAACTGCTTGCAAAGCCAAATGTAGACGGCGGTCTTATCGGAGGTGCTTCACTTAAGGCTAAGGATTTCAATGTTATCGTTCAGGCTGCTGTTGAGGGTTAATAG
>NZ_JBJFHN010000141.1:0-5965 GCF_051893655.1 Porcipelethomonas sp.
ATAAATTCCGGAAAGGACGTTAAAATGGCAAAATCCAAAACTGTATATGAATGCAATCAATGCGGATATCAATCAGGAAAATGGTACGGCAAATGCCCGGACTGCGGTTCATGGAACACATTTGAAGAAGTGGAACAGTTCACACCTTCAAAATCCTCCGCTTCAAAAAAGAATGTTGACCTGACCGACAAAATTCTCGAACTTGAAGAAATTGATGTAGATGATGATGTAAGATATAAAACGGGGATAAATGAATTTGACCGTGTTCTCGGCGGCGGACTGGTAAAGGGTTCCATTGTTCTTCTGGGCGGTGCACCGGGAATCGGCAAGAGTACTCTGCTTTTACAAATTTGTCAGTATCTGGGTGAAGAATACTCCATTCTTTACGTTTCCGGAGAAGAATCAGCACGACAGATAAAAATCAGAGCACAGCGTCTTAATGTCGACACGGATGGTCTGTATATACTTACAGTAACTGATGCTGAAGCAATATGTGATACAATTTCTTCCAGCAAGCCTGACATTGTTATAATCGACTCTATACAAACCATGAATATTCCTCAGATCACATCAAGTCCCGGCAGTCTGACTCAGGTGCGTGAATGTACCAATCTTTTTATGCATACAGCAAAAAGTCTGGAAATTCCGATTATCATTGTAGGCCATGTAAACAAGGATGGTGCAATTGCAGGTCCTAAAGTTATGGAGCATATTGTTGACGCTGTTTTATATTTTGAAGGTGAACGTAATATGACCAGCCGTATTCTGAGAACTGTCAAAAACAGATATGGTTCCACCAATGAAATCGGTGTATTTGAAATGATGGATAAAGGTCTTGAAGAAGTTGAAAATCCGTCACAAATGCTTCTCTCAGGACGCCCTGAAAATGTTTCCGGAACATGCGTCACCTGTACTATGGAAGGACTCAGACCTATTCTTGCAGAAATACAGGTACTGGCAACAAAAAGTGGTTTTTCTGCACCCCGCCGCATGTCAAAAGGATTTGATTTCAACAGAATGGCAATTATTATTGCAGTACTTGAAAAACGTGCCGGAATGTTTTTTGGTTCTCTTGACGTTTATCTGAATGTTGTAGGCGGATTCAGTATTAATGAAACAGCCGGTGACCTTGCAGTAGCATTGTGCCTGTATTCAAGCCTTTTTGATAAACCGTTAAATGAAAATACTATTGCATTCGGTGAAATCGGTCTGGGCGGAGAAGTCCGTGCCGTTTCAAATATTATTCAGCGTGTCAGGGAAGCTCAGCGTATGGGATTTGAACAATGCATAATTCCCAGACAGTCTTTGAAGTCAATGGATCAGAATGATTATTCTATTAAATTAATTGGTGTGTCTGATATAAAAGAAGCTTTTAAGATTTTTGATTAAATGAATAAAGGGAGTCTATGCGACTCCCTTTATTTTATTCATAATATTTTGCATGTCTGAAAAACAGCTGTTTTGTAAATGGATCGAAAAATATATCATCATTTCCAACGCCCATAATTTCATACTCTGTTTTATAAAATACAGGAATAAAATAAAAATCATTCAAAATAATCTGCTCTGCTTTAAGATATGTTTCTACGCTGTTATTATAGTTATCCAATGACTTAAGTTCTTTGATAATATTATCAAGTTCTGTATTAGAATACCCTAAATCATTATATCCTGATTTAAATTTCTCCAGAATTGCTGAAGGACTGTTATAATCCCCTGTCAGCGGATATATTGCCATAGTATAGTCATTATCTTTAATTCTTTGTGCATATTCATCTTCCGGTACTTCTTCAATTCCAATGTAAAAGCCAAAAAGAGTCTGCCAGTTCTGAGTTACCAGGTGAAGATATTCAGTATCCATAAGATTTTCCGGCACAAGAATTTTTATATTATCCAGAGATTTTTTATCCATAATAGACATGCCTTCTTCATAGTATGATACGGCAAGCTCAGGATTATAATCAATACTTGTTCCATCAGCTGTCACTGAAGCTGTTTTTTCTGAATTCAGTTCCCTGTAACTTTTATTTAAAAAGGATACTCCTGGCGGAATAACACCATAAGCCGGCTTTAAATCTTCAGAAAGATTCCCCTCAAAACCAGCTTTGTCTATACCATAAGCCAATGCTTTTCTGATATTTTTATTGCTGTAGCCTGAATCCTCCGGATTAACAATTATACCCAAAGTATAATTATCGTACTGTTTCACAATATTTTCCTTAGTATTTTTCTTGTCATTCATAAATGTCAGAAGAACATCTGATTCCCCGTCCCAGAAACTTGCCTCAGATTCCTGTCTGGAGTCTTTTATGTAGAAATTCAAGAAAGACGGATATATTTTATCATGCTTATCATTAGCCAGATTACGCTGCATATAAACAAAATTATCATGACCATAAGGATCATAAAACCATTGTCTTACAAAAAATGCACCATTTGACATTACCGATTTATCATCAAGTCCATAACGGCCCTTAGTACTGTTAAAAAAATCTTCATTGCATGGCATTGCCGCCGTTGATGCCAGTGAATTCAAAAAACCTGCATTGGCATAGTCAAGCTCAAAAACAAGTTCAGTGTCACTTGCAGCTCTGACTCCGATTTCCTGATAGTCCTGCTCGCCCTTAACGATGCCTTCAGCATTTTTCAGACATAAGAAGGACTCCTTATGAGGAGAACAGGTTTCCGGATTAAAAATCCTCTGAAAAGCAAAAACAAAATCATGAGCAGTTACAGGATAATACTCCCCGTCATCAACCTCTTCATTTTCGTTATCATCAAAAAACCAGTAACAATCCTTCTTCAGTTGAAACGTATAAGTCAGTCCGTCGTCTGATACAGTATAGCTGTCGGCAACACCGTTAGATAATACTCCGCTGTCATCCATAGTCATTAGTCCCAGAAACAGATTTCCGATCACAGTCATAGAGTTTTCATCAGAAGCATATTGCGGATCAAGGCTTTCCGGATTTCCGGGCATAGCGTAATCAAATGTGTAATTTGCACCGTCCGACTTAGTTTCATTGCATCCCGTTAAAAACACCGACGAAGCCACTACTGCCGCTGTAAAAACAGATAATATTTTTTTCAATTTGTTCTCTCCCTTTTGTGTCTCATACACTTTCCTTTTTATTAATAATTATACCATTTTTCTCATTTTCGTTCAATAGCAGATTTAAACATTTTTATATATAATTTTTTTAATTATATTTATGGATATAAAAAACGGGAAGCACTACGCTCCCCATTTTTATTATTCAACACCAGTAATTACTCTTCTGAGCTTAATCGCATCAAGAACATTTATTTTTCCGTCACCATTAACATCAGCTGCATCTGTATCTGCAATAGTTACTGATATTTTTACGAGATATTTCTGGAGCAAAACAAGATCTGTGGTATTTATACTGCCATCCTTGTTAAGATCTCCGGCACCTGCACTGACGATTGGCGTATTACCATCCGGTTCTGTTCCGCCTACCAGCACCCCGTCAGAATAAACACAGATATTTGCTGCTTTTTCAGGAGAACCTTCATATAAGTTACTTTCAACTTTCAGCATTCCCTGTAAACTCCAGTCATCGGAAGAATCCCATGGCGTACTCCAAGAACCAATCTGGAACTGATACTTTTTATTTGAATTAGCAATAGCATAGCCGTCCCACTTTACCTCTACATAATAAATATCATCCTTGTAAAGATGCGGACCGCTTAAAACACCGTCTGCACCGTCCTCAACCTCTGCCTGATCATAAAGCTGATTAACCTGCATATCAGAAACAGATGACATTCCGGCAGCACAGAAATAATATCTTACAGAAATATCCTTTTTAGGTTTTACAGAATCTGAACAAACATACATTGTGATTTCTGTACATCCTATTCCTCCGTTTTGAATCTGTTCTGTATAGAATCCCTCAACCCAGTAATTATTTCCGCCGGATTCTCCTCCTGAATTTTTATCCGGAGGCGGAAAATCAGGAGTAACTTCCATTGATTCATCTCCGAAAAATTCATAAAGTCCTGCGCATGCACCAACAAATGCGGCATTATAGTCTATTGTAACCTCATTGTAAACATATTCTTTTGTAAGGTCAATATGCTCATCATTTGCATCCGGACCTCCTACCAAAGCACCATAAAGTACATGTTTCTGCTCAGACGTATCCTCGCATCTTGAAAGTCCTGAAGCGGCTCTGTGGTGCGGATATTTCACGGCATTTTCATTATATCCAACAACATATGCTGTTCCTGCATTATTGTTGCCGAGAAGATATTCCATCTGTCCCTTTGCCCATTCACTGTATTCTGATGGTTTGCCGTTATTGTTATATTTATCATATACAAGAGCTGCAAGCTGTGCGGCAGTATTGTAACGTGCTGAGCCCCATTTGTCCAGGAAGAAATATCCCTGAGGAGATAACGTACCCATTACTCCGTTCATACAGTTCTGAATCTGCTTTTCAATCTGACTCCAGAAGTCTGAAATTTCATATTCATTTTTTCCGCTTATTGTCCTGTATCGGTCAAGAATGCTTCCGTCTTCATCATTACATTCAGATATCAGACACATTGCACCTGTCCAGACATCGTTCCAGTTGTGTACATATGACGGCGGAGCATAGTAATCATTTCCCAGAACTCCTAGTGCCTCGTCCAGATAAACAGTATTTTTGGTAGCCTTATAAAGCCACATTCCTGCCCAGCAGTAATCATCTTCCCATTTTGAAGATCTGTAAAAACTTCTCGGACCATCCTCATTATCACTTAATTCTTTATCATGTGACATAGCAAATTCATACAGTGCCTCTGCATAGTCAAGGCATTCATCTGCATAAGTTTTATCAGTATCCTTAAAATTCAGATAATTTACAGCCAGAGAAGCAGCTGTTGCAGCCACATAATCAGTCTGTGGCTTTTCACCCGTCAAAAAAAATCCCTTTCTTTTCATACTGTCATTTTCGGGAGCATTCCAGTAATCATGATCTATTTCGCCCTCTCCCACCTGATAGCAGAATGCCACTACATCTCCGTTCTGGTCACGGAAAGTACATTTCATAAAGTAATCATTAAAATAGCGCAGGATAGTTTCAATATGATCATCCTGTCCGGTTTTGGCATATGAATCTCTGAACTCATAGTAGCCCCATCCCAGAGTAGAACCCGAATACGCCTCAGGCATTCCGAATTTGACATGATCGCCGGCATCATGAAATCCTCCGGAAACATCCACATATCCGTCACCGTCCGGATCCAGAATATCTTTGTACTGTGAAATAAAGCTGTCAGATAAATTTGTATACTCTGTATTCAGCGGAAGCTGGGAGTCATAGGTATGGCAATCCCCTCTCCATGAAAAACGGGTATTTTCATCCACATCATTACCGCACATATTTGCATCATATAAATATTGTGAATATTGCAGAGCTTTTGCAAAATTCTCATAATCTTCTGCTGCTGACACATACTGCGTCATTTGTACAGTCGGTGCAGACAAGCAAAATGCCGCCGTAAATACTGCTGTAGCTGCACAAGACAACCTTTTTAGCAATTTCATATCTTTACCTCCATTATAATTATATTTTTTTAATTATAACATATTGCCGAAATTATTTCAACATATTTTAAAAATAATTAAAGTATAAACAAAATACCGTCCATAGCGGACGGTATTTTTAATATATACTATTGCAAATGTACAAAGTATTTAATTATTTTGTAACCAGATCAACGAGTTTAAGCTCTGGATTACTGAATTTCTGAGCAAGATACTTAGCGATTGTAGCTGCATCACGTGTGCTGAGATCACGTTTGCCATACCAATCAGTTTCCTTACCTTCCTTAACAACACTTTCATCAACATTTGCAAGGAACAATGCGAATTCACCCTCTTTACCAGTCAGTGTTGTTTTCTTTGAACCGTACAGCTGAGCCAGATCCTTAGCAATTGCTGCTGCATCACGGG